>NZ_DAIQRQ010000096.1:8349-12476 GCF_036786105.1 Ohtaekwangia sp. | reverse complement strand
TTTTTTTGGTGCATGTCTATAGCTAATGCTAAGCATGTGTGCGGACAACACCAAGGGCGAGGGTTTCTGAGTAATCTGATCTGTTTGTTATGCAAGAGACAGCGATAAAAGCCGATAATTTGCCGTTTGAAATTATCGGCTTCAGCCTACCTCATTAAAATGTATACTTTTCAAAAGTCTGGCGTGCGAGCCTAAATATACCTTTATTCTATAGTTTGGAAGTGATGTTCCCTATTTCATGCCGCTAAACCTTTTTTGTGCTTCCTGGGTAACCGGTGTAAAGAGGTTAACAAGGTTACCATCAGGATCTCTTAACAGGAGGGAACGGTTGCCCCAAGGCATTGTTGTGGGGGCTTGCACTACTTTCATGTCTGGTAAATTTGCCAAGTGCTTGTACTTGTCATCAACGTTGTCAATATAAAATTCAATAATTACAGATTTGTTGCTCGCCGCACTGGCAATATCAGATCCGCCAAAAAAGGCCAGCGTTCGGGTACTTCCGATCGCTAAGGCTCCGGACGATGTTCGTAATTCAGCAAAGTCATCTGTATACCATGTAAAAGGCTGGTCAGTAACATTTTCATAAAATTGAACCAGGCGTTTGATGTCACCCGTGATCACGCGAATAGAAGATAAATTCATAGTATTTCGTTTTGTTATCACAAAGTGATATACACTAAGCGACAGCCCTATGTCAGTAGGCGAACAAATAGTTACTTAAAATATTCCAGTCGAAACTTTTAGTTGCTTCAATTCAAGGTTCTGATTTTTAAGTATTCCATTTTTCCATTGTAAGAACTGAAGCGCTGAACGAAAGCTGAGAACTTAGCTCATTGACGGTAAACAAAAACCGCTGCCACTCATCTCTGAATAGCAGCGGTTTTTTATTTATATACCTGCGAAGATAGATTTACCTGCCAAACGGATTCAAAGCCGAAAGCGCACGTTTGCCGCCTCCCATTTTATTCATGGTCTTCATCATTTTGCGCATGTCGCTGAATTGTTTGAGGAGCTGGTTTACCTGTTGTATGGAGGTGCCGCTTCCTTTGGCGATGCGCTCTTTGCGGCTGCCGTTGATGAGGTCCGGGTTTTCGCGCTCTTGTAAAGTCATAGAGCGGATAATGGCCTCTACGGGTTTAAAGGAGTTGTCGTCTATATCGATATCTTTTATGGCTTTGCCCATGCCGGGGATCATGCCTAGCAGGTCTTTCATGTTCCCCATCTTCTTCACTTGCTCCAGCTGGGAAAGGAAGTCGTTGAAGTCGAACTGGTTCTTGCGTATCTTCTTGTTGAGGCGTGCGGCTTCTTCCTGGTCGAAAGCCTGTTGGGCTTTTTCAACGAGTGTTACTACGTCACCCATGCCGAGGATACGGCTGGCCATACGATCGGGATAGAAGCGGTCGATGGCTTCCATCTTTTCGCCGGTGCTAACAAACTTAATCGGTTTATCTACTACTCTGCGAATGGAGAGAGCAGCACCACCGCGTGTATCACCATCGAGCTTGGTGAGCACAACACCGTTGAAGTTGAGTCGGTCGTTGAAAGCTTTGGCCGTGTTCACAGCATCCTGACCCGTCATGGAGTCAACCACGAACAACGTTTCAGAAGGATTGAGTGCTTCTTTCAGACGAGCAATCTCATTCATCATCTCCTCATCTACGGCGAGGCGACCAGCGGTATCGACTATAACAACACGGTGATTGTTTTTCTTGGCGTGATCGATTGCCGCTTTCGCGATCTTTACGGCATCTTTATTCTCCGGCTCAGCATATACTTCAACGCCTACCTGCTCACCGAGTACTTTCAACTGATCGATCGCAGCGGGGCGGTATATATCGCAGGCTGTTAGCAATACAGAGCGTCCCTGACGTTTCAGGTAGCTGGCAAGTTTACCGGAGAATGTTGTTTTACCCGAACCCTGCAAACCTGCTATGAGGATAATGGCCGGATTGCCATCGATCTTGATGTCTTCACTCTGGCCACCCATGAGGTGGGTAAGCTCATCGTTGGTAATTTTTACCAGCAACTGGCTGGGAGAGATGGCGGTGAGCACATCCTGGCCCATCGCTTTTTCTTTGATCTCGTCCGTTACTTCTTTGGCAACTTTATAGTTAACGTCCGCATCAATGAGGGCTTTGCGGATTTCTTTTACGGTGGAAGCAACGTTGATCTCCGTAATGCGTCCCTGGCCTTTCAGGTTTTGAAAGGCTTTATCCAGTTTTAAACTTAAATTATCGAACATGGTGTTGAATGTCAGTTAATATTATTTCCCACAGAATTCACAGATTAACACAGAATGCCGCAGGAAATTTTCAATTAAGTCTGCAAAGTTAACCCGCATGGGAGAGCGATGCAAATAGACTTTTCAGGAGATGAGAAAAGGCTTCAAATCGTTTAGAATGCGCTTTTTGAGCAGTGAACCTGCGTTTTGCATGGCTTGCTCTTCCGGTGTAGACGCGTTGGCGATGGTAATAATTTTTCGGATGCCCAATTCTTCTGTCTGCTGCGGTGTAAGCTCACTTTTGCCGGCGATGACGACAAGCGGTTTGTGATGTTTTCGGGCGAGCTTCGCTACGCCATTCACTACTTTGCCGTGAAGTGTCTGTTCATCGATCTTGCCTTCACCGGTAATGATCAGATCGGCCTCGCGGATGTGCTCTTCAAGCCCGGTAAACTCCATAATGAAATCTATACCGGCGCGGACGTTGAGGTTGGTAATTGCCTGTAACGAAGCAGGCAGTCCGCCACCGGCTCCGGCACCCGGAAAATTTACTGGTTTGTGAAATGTTCTTTCGAGTATAGCTTCATAGTGTTGTAATCCGGTGTCCAGCAGGATGACCATGGCACGATCGGCACCTTTCTGTGGTGCAAAGGTATATGCGGCGCCTTGTGCACCGTGCAGGGGATTATCTACATCACAAAATATAGTGATGTTTACTTCTGCCAGGCGTGGATGAAGAAGCGAGGTATCGATGCGATGAACGAATGATAAATTCTTCCCGATAGGTTCTAATAATTCACCTGTATCGGAAAAGAATTGTATACCGAGGGCAGTTGCCATTCCCATGCCGGCATCATTGGTGGCGCTTCCGCCTATACCGAGTACGATTTGCTGTACACTGTGATCGAGCGCATGCCGCATTAATTCACCTGTGCCGATGGTGGAGGTAAGTGATGGATTTCTTTCTGGCGGTTTGAGCAATTGTAGTCCGGAGGCAACAGCCATTTCGAGAAATGCTGTAGTGCCGTCTTTTGTTATTCCGTAATGCGCTTTTATTGGGCGGAACAGCGGATCGTGTACCCGCACCGTTGTGAACGAACCTCCGCTGAATGATGTGAGCAATTCGCAGGAACCTTCGCCACCATCGGCCAGTGGTATAGCTATAATTTTATGCGATGGATCAATCGCTGCTATAGCATCGCCAGCAATAGCACACACCTCCTGTGCTGTAAGCGAACCTTTGAATTTATCAGGCGCCAGCAGAATAGTCATACAACAGCATCCGGGTATACTATATGCATTACATCAACCGAAACGGGTAATAGGGAAATACCTCGCCGGCTTCAAAGTTTACTTTGTCGATGGGAAGTTCCAGAAAACCGGTTACGCGTTTCAGGTTGGCAAAATCTCCGGAACCACCACCGGCATCCGGATAGGCCATCATTCTGCCTTCTTCATTCTTTACCGTTACCTGCAGAAAGTAGGTAAGCACAGGATTGAACCTGAAGTCTTGCGCGAGCACAGCGTATTGCTGCTCGTATATTACCTGCAGACTTTTCCAAAGCCAGGGAAGTACATAGCGATAGAAGCACATATAGGTTGACACCGGATTACCCGGCAGCGCAAAAACTACTTTTCCTTTTTTTGATGTACCAAACCAGAAAGGTTTCCCCGGCCGCTGGCTCACCTGGTGAAAAAGTTTTTTCACGCCTATACTATCCAATGCTTCGGGTATAAAATCAAATTTACCTTTGGAAACACCGCCGGATATGATCAATACATCGTGGTCTTCGGCGATCACGCGAAGCGAGTCGATTACAAAATCTTTCTGGTCATACAGGTGATACTGCGTTCCTTCCCAACCTATATGTTTCATGGCAGCCTGAATGGCATAGGTATTGGATCG
>NZ_DAIQRQ010000096.1:0-8249 GCF_036786105.1 Ohtaekwangia sp. | reverse complement strand
TTTTTGAGGTTGCCCGGCTCCCTGAGTTTCTTCTATATAAAATTCGCGTCTTCCGTTTTTCCATTCGTCAAACCAGATGGCAATACCATCCATCGCTACACGGTTGAAAGGTGGGAAGTCGCGGTCGGCTTTTACGACAGCGCCCAGCACTCTTCCGGCAGCATCGTTCAGATCAACGCGCACAACAGCAGGTTTAAAGCAATGCGACAATACCAGGTCAGTGGCTTCTTCAACACGTACCATGTTCAATTATTATTAACTTTGTTTTTGTCCGAAGATACATGAGTAAAAAGACATTTACACACGTTTCGTCCAGCGGGCTTCCGCAGATGGTAAACGTAACGGAGAAGCAGATCACTTCACGCATGGCCCGTGCCCGTGCCACCGTCTGCGTAAGCGATGCTATTCTTAATCTGATTGAGAACGATGAGCTGATAACTAAGAAAGGTCCGGTGTTTCAGACTGCGATCATTGCCGGAGTGATGGGCGCCAAACGCACGGCCGATCTTATTCCGTTCTGTCATCCCATTGGTCTGGAAGATTGCCAGGTAAAGATTGAAGTGATCAACAGGAAAATAGTTATAAACACAGAAGCCAGAATTACTGCCAAAACAGGCGTGGAGATGGAAGCGCTCACAGCTGCTTCGGTAGCGGCGCTTACCGTGTATGATATGTGCAAGGCGCTTTCGCACGATATCACTATTGAAGAAGTAAAACTAATGGAGAAGTCGGGTGGTAAAAAAGATTTCAAACGCGGGCAATAACATGACGCTACGCAAACGACTCTACCTCACGCTCGAACCAACCGAGAAGGGTGGTATCATCGAACGTATATTCGAATTTTTTCTGGTCTCCATCATCATTCTGAATATACTGGCCATCATGGTAGATTCTGTCGAAGACATCCGGCAGAAGTATGATACGGTGTTTGTAAGGTTCGAATATTTTACCATTATCTTTTTTACGGTAGAATATATAGCAAGAATCTATTCCATCGTAGAGAATCCTGAATACAGCGATCCGGTAAGAGGACGCATTCGTTTCATGACGCAGCCACTCTCCATCATTGATCTGCTGGCTTTCCTTCCGTTCTATTTTGTGTTTATAGACCTGCGCTTTCTGCGGATATTCCGTTTGATGTCGCTGTTTCGTCTTTTTAAGATCGCGCGATATCTGCATGCGCTCAAGATTTTTAAAAAGGTATTGGCCGACAGAAAGGAACAACTGATACTCAGCTTTCTTTTTATACTCTTTGTGCTGGCCATTATATCGTTCATTATGTTCTATGCCGAGCATGATGCACAACCGGAGAAATTCAGCAGTATACCGGCTACCATGTGGTGGGGCATTGCTACCATTACCACGGTAGGGTATGGCGACATGGTGCCTGTTACGGCACTGGGAAAATTTCTGGGCGGATTGTTTGCCATAGCAGGCGTAGGATTGCTCGCGCTGCCCGCCGGTATATTATCGTCAGGTTTTTTTGAGATGCTGCATGTAGACAAGCCTAAAGAAATTAAAAAATGTCCGCACTGCGGAAAGGATATACATGAGTAATGCATCCGCTATATATGGCCTGGTGCTGGCGGGTGGAAGAAGCTCGCGGATGGGATATGATAAGGCGCTGATCGACTATCATGGAAAACCACAGCGCGAGTATCTCAGCAGTATCCTGAGTATAGTTTGTGAAAAAGTATTTGTGTCGTGCAAGCAAACTGAAATAGTGCCGGCACACCTTCATCCATTACCCGACCAGTTTGATATAGAAAGCCCGTTGAATGGAATACTCTCTGCATTTCAACTCAATAACCAGGTGGCGTGGTTGACCGTGCCGGTAGATATGCCCTTTGTAGATGAATCCACACTTCGTTACCTCACCGGGCATCGCGACTATAAAAAGGCTGCTACCTGTTTTTACGATTCAGACGGCCAAGAACCTGAACCGCTGCTGGCGATATGGGAAGCTTCCTGCTATAACGATCTGCTTCATTACTATAAACAAGGTGCTGTGAGTCCGCGTGGTTTTCTGAAACAACAGGTTATTAACCTGCTTACTCCTCCCGATAAACGCGTTCATCAGAACATCAATACACGGGAAGATCTTGATAATTACCAGGCCAACAGAAGTTGAATTACTTTGTGTCATTGAATTTTTACCTCCGGATACTTTAGCCTATACCTCCCGTTGTGTATACTGAGTTAAATACCGGCTCCTATATAATTTCTTCTACGGATTGTTTATTAAGTAAATGTTGCAACGCTAATGAGGTTGATTTATACAGTGACTTGATAGACTATTATGTTTTTTGCTGCATTATCTTTTGAGTTTTGCTAACCTTCTGCTCTGTGTAGCATTTTTTGAACAAACCGGAGTGAAAAGATAAACCTTCATGAAGGAATATTACGCTATAGCATACGTAACGTTTGTTATACTCCTGTGAATGATTTATCGGGGGTTCGAAAGACTTCCTTGGTAAATCAGAACAGGTACAAGTGCCAGAGCAGCATTTACACTTGTGCTTAAACGCCTCGAAATCAGTATCAGACCTGGATCGGTAACGTTCTTTCCCCCTTATTTTTCCGGTATATAGTGCTCAGGATGCGCTATCGTTTTGTTGCTACACATTCTGTGGCAGATGATCACTTAATTTAGGTATATAACGGTATAGACCAGAGGTAAAAGAAAATCATTTATACAGATTTATTACATCAAAAATCCGTACGCATCTTTCCACACTTTTAAAGCGTTCGACTGTTTAGATTGTGATCAAATTTTAATTGGTGTATGAAACCAATCGTTAAGCCGCACACAAATCGTATTCATCGCGATTTGATTATTGTGCTGATTGCAAGTCTGGTGGCAGCCATGATACTCGTATCGGCTGCTGTGATGTTGATCGGATAAAATAACAGGAGGTCTTGGAGCCTCCTTTATTTTTTTATTTCCCGCAGATTTAATAAAAATAAATCTCCCACAGAAATCACAGAATTTCACAGATAAAATGAATTAAAAATCTGTGTTAACCTGTGAGTTCTGTGGGAGGAGAATTTCTGCGGGGAAAAGAATTAAGAATTATTCACGGCTACTTCCGGTCGGGCGGAGATCCATTCTTCTCCGTCTTCAAATACTTCTTTCTTCCAGATTGGTACTTTTTCCTTCAGCGTGTCGATGATATACTCGCAGGCATCGAAAGAATCTTTCCGGTGCGGGGTAGATACTGCCACGGCCACCGCTACTTCACCTGGTTTCAAGGTGCCGATACGGTGACTCACGGCCCACCCTAACAAGGGCCATCGGTGCGATGCATCGTCAATAATTTTTCTGATCTCCGCTACGGCCATGGTTTCGTATGCCTCATACTCCAACCAGACTACATTTTTGCCATGCGCATTGTTGCGCACAGTACCTACAAACACATTAACAGCTCCGGCACTGAGGCTCGAAGCTGTATCAATGACTTTTTGAACGTCAATTGGTTTCTCGGTGATTTTGATCATGTTCTCTAAAGGTTGATTGAACATTCTATGTGAAGGAATATGAAGTTACTTATTTATGAAGGAAATATCAAGGAAACCCTTCTGAATCAATACCGTTATCCTCCGCTTACCGGTGGAATCAAGGCAATTTCATCTTCATCGTTCAGCACCGAAGCATCGTCTGCATACGCGTTGTTTACAGCGATGAACAGTGAACGAAGGCCGGCAAGCTGTGGATATTTCTGAAGTAAAGAAGTTCGCAGATCGCCTACCGTTTTTCCGGATGCCTCAACAACCGTTTCTTTCCCACCAAGAATGTCTTTCGTTATACCGAATGCCCGAACCCGGAATGTATTCATGCGTTTTTAGTTTCTGTCAATCGATTCAAATATCAAACAATTTCCAATGCCAGCACACAAATTCAAAATCCTTTCTGCACCCTGCACAAAGTTTAAACTGCTACAGTTTATATTTTGTTGTAATTTGTGATTTGCTTTCTATACGTAATGAATAACGCTGCAGCTTTTGACACTGTTCGACAACCATAACAGACCTATTAACTACCTTCGGCTGGCGGTAACCGACCGGTGTAACCTGCGTTGCTTTTACTGCATGCCGGAAGAAGGCATTCACTATCTGCCCAGGAAAGAACTGCTTACATTCGAGGAGATTCACCGACTGGTGTCGTTGATGGCTTCTATGGGGATAACGAAAGTACGACTTACCGGTGGAGAACCGTTTGTGCGCACCGACCTGATGAAACTTATCCGCTCCATTGTAGAGATACCCGGTATCCAAGACCTTCATCTTACTACGAATGGGATTCTTACCTCTGCGTTTATTCCAGAGTTAAAGAAACTGGGTATTGCTTCCGTAAATCTCAGCCTGGATACACTGGACCGTGAGCGGTTCAAAACCATAACGAGGCGTGATGAATTTGAACCGGTAATGAAAACACTGGATCAATTACTGAAGCAGGAGATACCGGTAAAAATCAACGCGGTAGTGATGGATGGCAAGAACACAGACGATATACTTCCGCTTATTGAGCTTACGCGCAACCATAAAGTAGATGTTCGCTTTATTGAAGAGATGCCGTTCAACGGCGAAGGCAGTCACTACCCGGTATTGAACTGGACCTATAAAAAGATTGTGCGCTATATCCAGGAGCATCACCCCGGTTTACAGAAGATTCACGACGCTGCGAACTCCACTTCCTATAATTACACTATTCCCGGATATACCGGAACGATCGGTGTCATCGCTGCATTTAGTCGCACGTTTTGTGGCACGTGCAATCGCATCCGCCTTACAGCACAGGGTGTTTTAAAAACCTGTCTGTACGACAACGGTGTGCTTGATATAAAAACATTGCTTCGCTCGGGGGTAACAGATGATGAGATCAGGGAAAAATTACTGTATGCTTTTCGCCACCGTGCCCAAGATGGCTTTGAAGCTGAAGCCAAGCGAAGCAATCATTTGCCCGTGCATGAATCCATGTCTACCATTGGTGGATAGTAATTATGAAAGCCGTTGCAATGCACCTATCTTTTCATCGACATCCTAAATAATTTGCTGGTATATATGAACCGCATTTTCTTATCTGTTCTCTTTTTTAGTATAGTGATTAGCAGCTACGCACAGGAAACGTTCAGGGCAACATCATCGATAACGGTAAGTGGCAGACTGAAATCGCCGAAGACGTTTTCATGGGCAGAGATCAGGAATTTTAAAGTATATAGTATAGGCGATGTAGCCATCACCAATCATAAAGGTGAAGCCAAAGGCACTGCCAAAGACCTGAGCGGGATACTGCTGCGCGATCTTCTGCAGGGTATTGCACTGGATGCTGAAAACCCGAAAGTATTAAGCGAATATTATTTCACCTGTCAGGCTACCGATGGTTATAAAGTAGTTTACTCCTGGAACGAGCTCTTTAATACAGCGATAGGGAACTCGGTATATATTGTTGTTTCGAAAGACAATCAACCTGCTGATACGTTGAATGAAAGCATCCTGATGATTTCGACACAGGATGTGCACACCGGCAGACGTTACGTGAAAAATCTTCAATCCATCATGGTTCGCAGAACCGAGTAATCTTCCTATGGATGCATCTCAGCTTATACTCATGGTCAGTTTTTTTTGTATAGCGCTCGTCTATGCTTCCGTTGGTTTTGGTGGAGGATCAAGCTACCTCGCTATGCTGGCGCAGCCCATGTTTATGCTGACGCAGGGGATCATTCGGCCTACGGCTTTGCTGTGTAACATTATAGTAGTAACGAGCGGAACGATAATCTTTTATCGTGAAGGTAAAATTGCATGGAAAGAAGTATGGCCCTTTCTGGTGGTGAGCGTACCCATGGCATACATGGGAGGTTTCTGGAGGTTGAAGGACGATACGTTCTTTGTGTTGCTGGGCTTTACCCTGCTGGTAGCAGCTATAGTGTTGTGGATACAACCGGAGAAGATCAACACATCGGGAAAGAATTATAACACAACGGGTATAAATATAGCGCTGGGAGGCAGCATCGGTTTTTTATCAGGGCTGGTAAGTATAGGAGGCGGAATTTTTCTTTCACCGGTGCTACACTTTCTGCGGTGGGCCAATGCCCGGAAAATATCGGCACTGGCCAGCCTTTTTATACTGGTAAATTCAATCAGCGGACTTGCCGGTCAGTTTCAGGCAGGTCTTCCGGAAATACAATGGACATTTATACTGCCGTTGCTGGCAGCTGTATTTCTGGGCGGACAGATTGGTTCGCGGCTGGGTGCCCGAAAATTCAATCCGCTATATATCAAACGTATTACCGCTGTACTGATTCTGGTAGCAGCCGTCAATATCCTGAAGGATCATTTGTAGAAACGGGAGCTTTTACCGTTTTAAAGATGAGCAGGAACAGCCCCACAGCAAACATCAGGTGCCCCAAAATACTCACGATGCCAACCGGTATTGAAAAGCGGTCGTATACAGCCATCACATCCATACCCATTTGTCGCAGTATGGGTATTCCCAGGCTATAGAAGGTCTGCGTAACCATAGAGATCAGGCTACCCATGGCCATCAGATATCCGTCTACAGCCGGTCGTTTGAAGGTATAATAAACGGTAGCCGCCAGTATTAACAGGGCCGGGATTAATCCCAACAGGCTCTGAAAAATGAACGGGATCAGGTCAGCTAAATCCATAAAGAATAACAAATTGATTACAGATGCAAAATAAAGATTCATTCGGGAGTATCCACAATCCTTCCTATTTTGCGCGACTGACACGGAAATGTGTATGACGCGTGTCTTGTAAAACGATCTTTAACGCATGAAAAAAATCAAATTCACCGAACAGGTATTGCCGCACCTGGTAGCGATTGGCATATTCCTGGTTGTGACGGTAATCTTCTTCAGCCCTGTTTTCTTCGATGGCAAGGCTATCAATCAATACGATATACAGCAGTGGGAGGGATCTTCCAAAGCCCTGCGTGACTACCGCGACAAGACCGGTGATGAAGGTCTTTGGGCGGAGTCGATGTTTAGTGGTATGCCTGCATACCTGGTGAATACACATTGGAGCAACGGGCCGGTGGCTTTTGTAAAGCGTGTTATGTCGCTTTCGTTGCCTCACCCGGTGGCCAATATCTTTCTGGCCTTTCTCAGCTACTATATTATGCTGCTGGCTTTCCGCGTGCGACCTTACCTGGCCATTGCCGGCGCTATAGCATTCGGGCTGTCTTCCTATATGATCATCGGTATAGCAGCCGGCCACAACGCACGCATTGGTGCCATTGCGTTTATGCCACTCGTTATGGCGGGTATACACCTGGCGTTTTCGGGCAAGAAGATACTCGGCTTTGGTGTTACAACGGCCGGGCTGGCGCTTCACCTGAAAGAAAATCACTTGCAGATCACCTACTATATGCTCATCATCGTGCTCATCTATGGGCTGGTGCAGTTGATCGCTTTCGTGAAAGAGAAAAAAGTAGCAGACTTCTTCAAAACCATTGGTATACTCGTAGCCGCTACCGTGATCGCGGTAGGTTCGTTCATAGGGCCCATGTGGGCCGTGGCAGAATATAGCGAGTACTCCATTCGCGGTAAAGCACAGCTTACTGCACCCAATACCAAAGAGGCAACGAGTGGTTTAACAAAATCATACGCGTTCGATTACAGCTATGGTATACTTGAGCCCATGACGTTGCTGATCCCTAACTTTTACGGTGGCAGCAGCTCGAACTTCCTGGTGCAAGACCCGAAGAGTGAAGTATATACCGCCCTGACCCGCTCTGGTGACGAGCGAATGGCTAACCAACTGGCACAGTATACCTCGGCTTACTGGGGCATTAATCCTGCCAACGCACCATACTACGGTGGTGCCGTGATCTTCTTCCTGTTTATACTGGGTATTGTTTTCGCAGAGAAGAAATATGTATGGTGGCTGATACCGGTTGTTATATTCGGTATTGTAGCCAGCTGGGGCGATAGCTTTAAATCATTCAATTACTTTTTATTCGATTACCTTCCCGGCTATAACAAGTTCCGGTCGGTAACTTTTATGCTCATCATGGCGCTCTTTGCTATGCCGCTGCTGGGCATGCTGGGTCTCGAAAAACTTTTGAAAATTGGTATCGATAAGGATGTAAAGAAAAAACTGTACATCGTGCTCGGTGCTACAGGCGGACTGTGCGTGTTGCTGTTACTCTTTGGCAGCATGATGGCGTTTATGACACCGGAAGAACGCCAGTTGCCGGCATGGTTTACGAGTGCACTGGCAGACGACCG
>NZ_DAIQRQ010000095.1:4031-12584 GCF_036786105.1 Ohtaekwangia sp. | reverse complement strand
AAGAAGAGAAGAGGTTTGAGGAGGTGAAAGTTGTAAGATTTCGAATGCATGACTGATCGAGACAATTTTACTTCGCCAAATCAGGAATTCCTGCGGAGATTAGACGTCTTTTCTCCGCAAAAAATGCGGAGAATGGGCGGGCACGTTGAACCCTGTTTTCAGTTTAAATACGATGGCCCTTTGAGGTCAAAATCTTAGTAAACCTTAAAATGAGGCCTAATTTGATGTTTAATACATTTAAAAACGGTGTTTTTTCCGGCCATGCCCATGCATACATACCTCTCTTTAAAAGGCCGTTTCGTCAGTTAAATTCTGTATAATGATAAATATTATTATCAAATAGTCTATTTTTGTTAAATATAATTAACATTATGAGGACACGAAAAGTCATCCTATTGCCCAAAATGGAAAAGACGCTTGTTCAGGTAGGTGAGAATATCAAACTAGCCCGACTTAGAAGAAAGCTAAGCACTGAACAAGTTGCTGAACGCGCGAATATCAGTAGACCGACCCTTTGGAATATTGAAAAAGGAGCCGGGGGCGTGGCTATAGCCGCTTACGCTCAAGTCCTCTTTGTTTTGGGCCTTGAAAAAGACTTGCTGAAACTGGCGGGGGACGATCCGTTAGGAAGAAAACTTCAGGATGCCGAACTCATAGTAAAAGAACGAGCGCCAAAAACCTCGAATAAAAATGGCTAAGAAAGGCGCACATAGAACGATATACGTTTATGCCGACTGGGTTGGCCTTGGACAGCCAACCTTGATGGGTTTGCTTCATTCAACGCTTCTGCGAGGAAAGGAAATATTTTCATTTGAGTATAACGAGGCTTGGTTAAAATCCCGAAGCTCACAGGCTCTCGATCCAGATCTGGGCTTTTTTAGCGGAATACAATATCTCAATGACGAAAAGCCAAACTTTGGAATTTTCCTCGATTCATCACCTGACCGATGGGGACGAACGCTGATGGATAGACGCGAAGCTGCAATAGCACGAAGTGAAGGACGACCGCCAAAAAATCTTTTTGAAACAGACTATCTACTTGGAGTTTATGATGGCCATCGGATGGGCGCGATTAGATTTAAAGATTCGCTCGATGGTCCATTCCTAAATAGGAACACAAGTATGGCCACTCCGCCATGGACATCAATTCGTGAACTTGAACATGCAAGCTTAAAGCTGGAAGAAGATGGCGGCCATGATGCAGAAAATTTGAGATGGCTCAATCTGCTAGTCGCTCCCGGCTCTTCTCTTGGAGGCGCACGTCCGAAAGCAAGCGTGTTAGATGAGCATGGAGAGTTATGGATTGCAAAATTTCCCAGCCTGCAAGATGATCGAGACATCGGAGGTTGGGAAAAAGTAGCGTATGATCTCGCGAGGAATGCAGGCATTAATGTACCAGAATCAGTTACTGGAAAGTTTTACAGTAAGAAGCACACCTTCTTAACAAAACGATTTGATCGGACGTCTCAAGGTGAACGCATTCACTTTGCTTCAGCTATGACATTACTTGGACGTACGGATGGAACAAATCATTCATCGGGCGCAAGCTATTTGGATCTTGCTGAGTTTATCATGCAAAATGGAGCGAGTCCGGATGCAGATCTTGAAGAGCTATGGAGAAGAATTGTCTTTTACATCTCGATCAGTAATACCGATGATCATTTACGAAATCATGGATTCCTTTTAACTGATAAGGGATGGACGCTTTCACCTGCATATGATATTAACCCAGTACCGACTGGCACCGGACTCAGCCTAAATATTTCAACAACAGACAATGCCTTGTCAATAGATCTTGCGTTGGAAGTGGCCGAGTACTTTAGAGTTTCTGATGAAAAGGCGACTGAAATTATTAGCGTTATCCAGTCCGAGGTTTCTAAATGGGAGTCAATTGCAGAAAAGGTTGGGATACCTAAAGCCGAGAGGAATGCAATAGCAAAAGCATTCAAGTATCAATCGAATTAACGGTGATAGACGTTGAACAAATCAAATTATTCCGTTTTCTCTTCAATGGCAGAGAAGATGCTTTCGCTATCCGATGGGAGAAAGGAAACAAAAGCGGCTACATGCCATCATATCAATTTGACCCGTACCACTATAGAATTCATAAAGCGAAAGGTGGCACTCTCGCCAACTATGCACATAAAACCTTACAGCCTCTGACGGATGAACAAGTAAAGCGTCATCTGTTAGGTGAACAATTGATTGGTATTTATCCTTTATTACTTAACAATACATCTCATTTTATTGCAGCAGACTTTGATGGAGACAATTGGCCAGAGGAAGCACGGAAATTTATCCAAGCTTGCGAGGCTGCTAATCTGCCAGTTTATTTAGAACGATCAAGGTCTGGGAATGGCGGGCATGTTTGGCTATTCTTTTCAGAAGCATATCCAGCATTCAAGAGCCGAAAGATATTTCTGTCCTTACTTCAGGCGACAGGGATCTTTTCAGTATTCGACAAGGATTCAAGCTTCGATCGTCTGTTTCCAAATCAAGACTCGCTATCGGGAAAAGGTCTAGGAAATCTAATCGCGCTTCCTTTATTCAAAAAATCAATCGACCAAGGCAATAGTTGTTTTGTGAATCCTGCTACTACAAAGGTGTATCCCGATCAATGGCAGTTTTTAAAAGACATCAAGCGAGTTAACGCTACGCAACTAGACAAGTTACTTGGTAGTTCCGCTCCTTCGATTGAAATGAAAACATCCGGAACATTAACAATTAGACTTTCTAACAAGGTGGTTCTTAACCGGAATGCTGTTCCGTTGACGTTGATAAACTTTATTAAAGAAGAGTTAAACTTTACCAGTTCGGAATTTCTAATAAAAAAGAAGCTCGGAAAGAACACTTGGGGCGTAGCTAGAAACTTCAAGTTAGTTGAGGAGGAGGGCAACCAAGTTTTTATTCCACGAGGTTTTATCGGAAAGCTTTTACGCTTTTGTAAGGATCAAAACATCGCTAACAATTTCCTTGATGAACGGGAGAAGAAAGGCCGTGTAAAATTTACAGCGCATATAAGCCTCAAAGCTCATCAGGAAGACGCATTGAATCAAAGTACCAAAAAGGATTTTGGTGTAATAGTCGCACCACCAGGTTCTGGCAAAACTGTGCTTGGCTTGGCAATCATTGCTGAAAAGGCACAACCTGCACTTATCGTTGTTCATCGCAAGCAACTAGCTGATCAATGGATAGAGCGGACTGAGTCATTTCTAAAGATTCCGAGAAAGGATATCGGTAAAATTGCAGGTGGAAAAATTCAATCCGGAAAGTTGATAAGTGTTGCTATGATCCAGAGTCTAACGAAAGTTCTGGCTTCAGAAGATGGGCAAGCCCTCTGTCAACAATTTGGAACGATCATCATTGACGAGTGTCACCACGTTCCGGCAGAAACTTATCGTTCGGTGATTAGTAAGTTGCATTCATTCTATATGTATGGGCTAACAGCAACACCTTTTAGAAAGTATAATGACGGGAAGTTGATCTTTACCTACATCGGAGACTTAGTTGCTGAGATTAGAGGAAGCCAGGTTGAGAATCAGCCTAAAGCCAAAATCGTAATTCGTAATACCGCTCTTTCAATTCCTTTTGACTCAAAGACTGATAAGTTTGAAACACTTTCCAAAGTGCTTGTTCACGATTCTACGAGGAACAAAATTATCATAGAGGATGTAATGACCGAATTGAATCAAGGTAAGAAAGTTGTCTTGATCTCTGAAAGGAAGGAGCATATAGATACACTCAACTTATACCTTAAGCAATTCTACGAAACGGTGACTTTGAGTGGAGATGATAGCGAACAGTCGAAGTCTCTCAAATGGAAACTGTTGAAGGATGGAAATTTTCAAGCTTTAATTACTACAGGGCAGTACTTCGGGGAAGGTAGCGATCTTTCGAGTATTTCGTCTGTCTTTCTTGTTTATCCTTTCTCGTTCGAAGGAAAGTTGATTCAATATATAGGCAGAGTTCAGCGATCCGAAATCGCACCAACCATTTACGATTACAGAGATAGCAAAATTCAATACCTCGAAGTGTTGTTTCAAAAACGAGATATCTATTACAAAAAACTTTATTCTGAAGGTATTCTATTTGAAAGGGAAGTAGAACGAGGACCGCAGGCTTATGAAACTGTTGCGAAAATCCCCTTGGAGCAACTGTTATTCAAATTTGGTATTGTAGCATTTAAGTATAAAGTACCTCAGATTACTACAGAAGCTCAGTTTGAAGTTGAGAATAAAGAAATGCGACCGGAGTTTGAAGTACTGAAACCTTACTTCGCCAAGTTTCTGAAAGTTAAGAGCATTCGAGTTAATATCAGCTACAAGATTGAATTCGACAAAATCAAATCATATATAGCCTTCTCAGAGGACCTTGACAAGATCAACAAAGAACTAGTTGAGGCCGTTAAGTTTCGTTTTGTTACGAAAACTTTAATTGGTAGAATACCAGATCTCAATTCTGATAATTTATTGGATGTTCAACAGTTACAGGAAAGTTCAAGTTCAATAGACAACAGTCTTTACAAATCTGGTGAAGAGTTGATTGATGAAATTCTAAAGATGAAGGACGCCAAACACTATGAACAACTCCGATACCTAGCAGGAAAACACGATAGATCTGTATTGCGCGTTCGTTTCGTTCTTCTCCCATTTTCTTTTGTGTTTCTTTTAACTGGAGACCAACAATATCACATCATTTGGGAAACTCTTGACACTGAAGAAGCCACTTACATCTGGAATGTTGAAAAGCATAAAGCAACTTTGAAAAGTAAACTGAAAGAGATTGAGCAGGATCTTGGCTTCATTCGATCCAATGGCCGGCAGGCATTCATTGATAAGCCGCGGGAAAACTTTTCAAGAATTATTCATGACTACTCTGAATTGAAGAAAGGATTTATCCTTTGGAAGGATCAACTGCAATCCAGATTGGTTTGAAAAGAATCATTACCTTTATACCACTTTGATGTTCTTTGTACTCTCTTCCTAGGTGAGCAATTCGGGAGCGGCAGTAATTAATAATTACTAGATAATTAAGCGTTAGCGCTTTAAGTCAGTCATAAAAATTCTTTTGGTAACCCAGCGGGATCAATTATATAGAAACAGTTACCGTTTTGTATTGCTTTACTTTCCTTCATGTTCCATTACATAATCTTCTTTTACTGTTATCGCTACAACTTCAATGGAGACATTAATACCTATGGTTGCAGCCGGATTTTTTATGCCTAAGTAAAGGTGACCTGTATTACAGCATGTGACACGTACATTTCCGGATTTAAAATTCTGCCGACTACCATCCTGATAGTGCTTCCATTGATTGTCAAGCT
The DNA here is from genome assembly GCF_036786105.1 of Ohtaekwangia sp. NCBI lineage: Bacteria > Pseudomonadati > Bacteroidota > Cytophagia > Cytophagales > Fulvivirgaceae > Ohtaekwangia > Ohtaekwangia sp. The sequence continues at coordinate 7,261 of NZ_DAIQRQ010000095.1, read as the reverse complement.
TCGCTTCAAAGGCGGAGCTATACTCTGATGGCAACAGGTATATGTCACAAAAATCAGCCCCAGGAGGTTGAGCTAAACTGCTGAAAATACCTTCCGTTATGACTGCACTAACTCCTGTTAATCCAAGTGTCACAGTGGCTATCTCTGAAAAGAGCTTGAAATTTGCTTTTACATGTTCAATGTCTTCCTTTCTTCTTGATGAAGAGAATCGGTAATACCATTCGACTGTATTTTTAGGTAACGATACAGGAACAATAACCCGCGATTTTCCCGTGGACAACGTTGCATTTAAGCCCCCATTGATAAAAAAATCCTGTACTTCTTGAATCGAAACAGGAGTATATACCTTTTTTTTCGATACAGTCGAGTTGAACGCTGCACTTTCCTGGCTGGCAGGTTTCCTCTGAATCTTAAGAAAACAATTCCTGTCAAATGCATGGTTTGTTCCCAGTACAAACGCAAAGATACTTCGTTGCTCTACCTTTATGCGCACATCTTTCAGTTCCACGAACGAATTATTTGAGTAACGTACAACTTGATCCGGATAGGTAGCTACACTGATTACATTCGTGCCATTCTTATTTGACATCGTTGCATTAAGAATAATTTCATCACCTTTTTCAAACGCGAACCATTCGGTGGGAAAAGGATAATTCTGATTAGGATGATCTGTATTCCAGGCAGCAACGGTTACAATGCCAGGCAATGAAATGTTCAAGTCGGAAACTTTAATAGGTTCAACTCCTGCAGAAGCCGTTTCAAATTGTACTTTCAAAATCCTCTGCTTATTGGATTCCAGAGTAAGAACTTCTCCTTTTGCTTGTAGTTTAGAATCGAACGGCTGCGCTTCTACGTAATGCTCTCCCGCCGATGTAACTACTCGCACAGATGAACCAGACTTTGACGTGCCCTTTTCAATACCATCCAATAGAATTTTACAATCCATATTAGAGATCACAAGCACAACTGCATCATCCTGACTGTAAAGATGAAACGCGATAAATAGAAAAAACAGCGTAAAACACTTCTTCATAATATAGATTAAGATTGAATTTATTTCATCAATAGGCTCTTCTTTTTGAAACGGTAATAGTAGCGAAACTCACCCAGCCTGATTTTTCCCAGGCGACACATCTTTGACTTCTTCAATGCAAGAAGTGTCCTTTCTGATTTGCACAATGCAATCATAGCAGTCTAACATTATATAATTGAATTTACTCCAAATGAATAAACACCCAATCCTTCTGAGAGGACGAAGGTCTCGAAATTCATTCTTTGCATTGACTCCTGATGGGCTTGCGATCGAGTGGATCAGGCGGGAAGGAATCGTTAGCCTAAAGTATGTAAAATATAGGTTGGCGACAACATCTGAATAATAAAAATTATCTATACCCCGTTTAAGGTATAGGTTTACTCCTTCTAGCAATTGCGGTCATGACGATACATTCGGTATGCATATAGTATATATCGTAAACAGACGTTAACACAAAAAAAGCTCCACGTCTCTGTGAAGCTTTCTGTACAAATCCTCTAAAATTCTCATTGTCTCAAGCATCCGGTATCACCGGTTCTACCAGCCGTGTCAGCTTCTCAAGCGACTCTTGCCAACCCAGGTAACACATCTCTGCAGGAATGGCAGCAGGAATTCCTTCCTGTATTATTTTTATTTCCGTGCCTACCATGGTTTGCCGGAGCGACACAGACGTAGTCATTTCACCCGGCAGATTGGGGTCATCAAATTTATCGGTATATTTTAAAAATTCATTCGGCTTGACATCTATATATGTACCGCCGAAAGAATGGCTGCTGCCTGTTGAGAAATTTGTGAACGACATCTTAAATGTACCGCCCTTCTCTGCTTTCATTTGATGAACGGTGCAAAGAAATCCCCAGGGTGGCAACCATGACGCTATCGCGGTGGCATCGGTAAATGCACGGAATACTTTTTCAGGAGAGGCTTTCAGCACTCTGTGTAATGAAACACTGTTAGACATACGATATATATTTTTATTTCTCCTACTCGTAAGGCTTTTCGGATACGCCCGTTTTTTTTGGTGGTGCTGCTCCACGAGTTTGTGTTGGTTAACGGAACAAAGGTGATGAGAAAATTAAATTCAGCCGGAGGTCAAACGCGACAGTTTATAGGTTATTCGCGACTCATGTGTGTAATCGTTACTTGCCTTTCTTCAGTATCACATGTGCAGCGTTTTCGCTGTAGGTTGTCTGCACGTCTGTAAAGCCAAGTTTTGGCAAATCAATACCTGCAAATAGATGTTCACCGGCTCCGAGAAATACAGGCGAAAAAGCAAGATGCATTTCATCTATATACCCTGCCTGTAAAAATTGCCGGATCGTTGATACACCTCCGCCAATGCGTATATCCTTTCCGTTGGCCGCTTTCTTTGCTTTCTCCAATGCAGATTCAATACCATCGGTCACAAAATGAAATGTAGTTCCGCCTTTCATATTAATAGGTTCCCTTGCATGGTTCGTTAAAACAAATACCGGCACATGATAGGGCGGAGTGTCACCCCACCAGCCTTTCCATTCATCGTTGGGCCACGGTCCGCGGATGGGTCCGAACATATTGCGCCCCATGATCCATGCACCTATATTTTCAAATGACTTTTCAGCAAAATCATTATCCGTTCCTTCTGTTCCCTCCTCTTTGTTCATCATTCTCTGAAACATTTTTGTAGGAATGAACCATTCATGAAGTTGTTCACCACCTTTACCAAGCGGAGTTTCCAGACTTTGATCAGGCCCGGCTCCGTAGCCATCCAGTGAAATTGAAAATGCTGTTACTTTAACTTTGCTCATATATACTTTTCATTTAAGTTTTAACTATTTATTTACTATGCCATTTCTATCCTTCAATTTTTTTCCATTTGTTCAATAGCGTTCCATCCGTCCGGGGTAATGCCCATGATCTCGGTAACAACGCCCAGTGGTTTGTATGTATCGAAAAAAACCATGCGTGCTATAGGATGATCCACTTCACTGATAACTTTATATCCTTGTTCACGAAGATTATTAGTAACCTGCTCGAACCCACTAACCGGCAAACGAAACGCGTTGTGCTGAATACCGCCTGCGGGATGTGCAGCAAGATAATCATGAAACATACTTTGACCAGACAGAGGCTGTACAAGTTCGATAAAGATACCTTTGTATGCCTGGGTAGTAAGCCATTCTCCAGGCACTACGTTGCCATAGTAAGTCATGTTCAG
>NZ_DAIQRQ010000095.1:0-3931 GCF_036786105.1 Ohtaekwangia sp. | reverse complement strand
TTGCGTAGCCAAATAACTACACATACATTCGTGTAGTCAAATGGCTACACGATGAATTTGAGACGAGACGTATTCCAGGCTATAGCAGACCCTACCCGGAGGGCTATACTTTTATTGGTTGCAACACAATCCATGACAGCAGGTGCCATTGCATCAAACTTTGATACGGCACGGCCCACGGTTTCCAAACACTTGCAGATACTCACGGAGTGTGAGCTGTTGAAACAGGAACAGAACGGAAGAGAAATATACTATGAGCTAAACCCAAAAAAGATGAAAGAAATAGCAGACTTCATCGAGCCTTTCCGCAGGTTGTGGGACGACCGATTTAACAAGCTGGAAGCCGTTATGAAAAAATACAAACCCAAAAAATAGTAAAGACATGGAGCTAAAAACAAAAGTGCATGCCGAAGATGGCAAGCAGGAGATATTTATAACCCGCGAATTTGAACTGCCATTGGAGCTACTCTTCACGGCCTATATGGAGCCTGAAATTGTAGAGCAATGGATGGGAACGAAGGTGTTGAAACTTGAAAACAAAAATCATGGTGGCTATCGGTTCGAAACAACCGACCCGAAAGGAAACAAACACTATTTCAGTGGCACGATTCACGAGTTTAGCCTGAATCAGAGAATCATACGCACGTTTGAAATGGAGAATACTCCCTTCGGTGCGCAGCTTGAGTTCCTTGAATTTGAAAAGCTCACAGACGACACCAGCAAACTTACGATGCATGTATTGTACAGATCTGTTGCGATCAGAGATCAGATACTACAATTGCCTTTTATACAAGGTATAAATATGGCACATAGCCGAATCGAAAATATTCTTGGTAAACTAAAATAAACATCACCATGACAAAGAGAAATAAAATCATCTATTGGATTGCCACGCTTTGGCTTGCATTAGGAATGGTAGCCACCGGTGTAGTGCAAATCATGAAAATGAAGGAAGAAGTTGATATGTTCGAACGGTTGGGCTATCCGGCATACCTGCTCACCATATTAGGTGTCTGGAAATTGTTGGGAGTTGTTGCTGTACTGGCGCCCCGATTTCCCTTAGTGAAAGAATGGGCGTATGCAGGCTTCTTCCTTGCTATGTCTGGCGCGATCTTTTCGCATGCAGCTGTGGGAGATGGAGGCAAAGAATTTTTTGGCCCAACATTGCTGCTGGTCCTCACCGTAGTGTCGTGGTATTTCAGACCTGCCGATAGAAAAATTATTCCTGTTAATTCATAAATTCATAGAATGAAATAATCACACTTCAATCCATTCTATTTAACCCAAACAACAACGTCATGAATGCAGTTAAAAAAGCAGCGAAACCAGTAAATTCTATACCAACAAACCCTAAGGTTGATTTCTTTTTTACGAAAGCCAAAAAATGGAAGGAGGAATATGAGAAGATGAGAACAATAGCGCTTGACTGTGGGTTGGTAGAAGAATTGAAGTGGGGTTGCCCCTGCTATACGTTCGAGAAAAGAAATATAGTGCTGATACATGGATTTAAAGATTACTGTGCATTCCTGTTTTTCAAGGGAGCGTTATTGAAAGATCCCAAGGGTATATTGATTCAGCAAACCGAGAATGTGCAGGCTGCTCGCCAGGTGCGATTCACCAGCGTGAAAGAAATAGAAAAGCTAAAGGCCACACTGAAAGCCTATATCTACGAGGCTGCCGAATTGGAAGAATCGGGAGCTAAAATGAATTATAAGAAGACTTCGGAGTTTACTATGCCCGAAGAATTTAAAAGTAAATTAGACAAGAGCCCTGCGTTGAAGAAAGCATTTGAAGCATTAACCCCGGGGCGGCAGCGTGGATACCTCCTGTACTTCTCTTCCGCGAAACAAGCCAAAACACGCGAATCAAGAATTGAAAAGTATATGCCGCAAATTCTCGAAGGGAAAGGGCTCGAAGATTAAATCATATTCATTGTTGTACTGAGTATAATACTATGAAGAGCAATAAAAAGAAATTGTTATCAGAAGAACGTGAAGAATTACTAACCATTTTGAAAGCACGCTTTGAAAAGAACATAAATCTCCACAAAGGTATTGCGTGGGCAGCTGTACAGGAAAAGCTGGAGGCGCACGCTGAAAAACTGTGGTCGCTTAGCGAAATGGAAAAGACCGGTGGCGAGCCTGATGTGATTGGTTACGATAAAAAGAATGATCAGTATATCTTTTACGATTGTTCTGCAGAAAGTCCGAAGGGGCGCAGAAGTCTTTGTTATGATCACGAAGCACTTGAATCAAGAAAAGAACATAAGCCGCAAGACAGCGCTATTGAAATGGCAGCAAATATGGGCATCGAACTTTTATCGGAAGAAGAGTATCGCGCATTGCAGCAGCTTGGAAAGTTTGATCTGAAAACTTCGAGTTGGGTGAAAACTCCCGCTGCAATCCGAAAGCATGGCGGTGCTATCTTTTGCGATCGCCGCTACGACCATGTCTTCACCTATCACAATGGCGCGGAGTCTTACTATGCAGCAAGAGGCTTTCGCGGCTCTTTAAAGGTTTAATATATACTTTAGAAATATAGCACTACGCAACCATGGAGATCATGAAAACCACACCCGAGTGTGAGATCGTAACAACCCGAATTATTAAAGCACCGCGAAAACTCGTCTACAAAGCCTGGACGGACCCGGAACACTTGAAAAACTGGTGGGGTCCGAAAGGATTTACGAACACGTTTAACACGTTCGATCTGCGCGTTGGCGGTCAGTGGAGTTTTATTATGCACGGGCCCGACATGGGCAACTACACCAACGAGTGTACATTTATCGCTATTCGTGAACCGGAATTATTGGTATGGAATCACCAATCAAAGCCTATATTTCAAATGGAAGTAACATTTGATGAGATCTCCACCAACGAAACCAATGTTACCTTCAAACAGAAATTCGGCACAGCCGAAGAATGCAACAAGATACGATCCTTTGCACCTGAGAAGAACGAAGAGAATATGGATCGCCTTGAAGAGGAACTGAAGATAATGCATTAGATCAACCCCACAACCTCGCTCTACCACTTTCTATAACCATCCAATCTTAACGCAGGTTTTCAAAATCTTTTTGAAAAAAATTTTTTCTCCTTGAAGACGACACAGACATAATCCTGATTATCAACGAAGTTCTGAAAAGTTTCCATTGAATAAATATTTTAAACATCGCCTGGCGGAGCATGAGGATTTCAATACTAAATGTATTTTAGCGCCCCGGTTTTTTCCGGGCTGGCGATGATCCGCGCAAGCCGCAAATCAGGAACTTTTAACGTTTAACAATAAATTTTTATGGCCAAGGAAGTAGCAAAAGAAAACCCAGTGGTGGACGCACTCAAGAAACTTAAAGAAGAAGAAGCAGAACTTACAGCCAAGCTGAAGCCTGTACAGGAAGCGATTGCAGCGCTCGAAAAAATTATCGACAAATCGGTAAAGAAAGTGAAGCCCGCTAAAGATAACGGTGCCGAAACTTCTGGCGTTGAAGAGAACGTAGCGGAAGTAGTAGAAGACGCGCAATAAGCGCAAAGCTTCAGCTATACTCTTTGTGAAAACACGAGTATATACGAAAAGAAAAACAGTAAAAGTTGCAGCGCATGAGCCTGCAACTTTTTTCTTTTACAAAGGCCTACACTACGTCCAATACGCTTACCTCGTAGTAATCGCAAATTTTAAAAAGCAGCTTTATAGAGTAATCCTTCTCTCCGCTTTCTATACCCTGAAGCCGGTTTGATGATATACCCATAGACCTGGCAGCATGACTGAGTTCGATATTCTTCGATTCCCGTATGCACTGTAGCACCGCTCCTACTTTCGTGATATATATTTTACTTTCCTGGTCGAATGGATGTTTCAGAATCGGTGGCATGAATAATTTTTACTCTGCCAAGTACTGAAAAGCTAATGAGTTTTCTGCTTAGTGATGGCTAAG
>NZ_DAIQRQ010000094.1:0-12640 GCF_036786105.1 Ohtaekwangia sp. | reverse complement strand
GATAACTTCAGGTACGAATGTGAATATGAATTGAAGGATGGTAAATTGCTATCGATAAATAAATGATTGTAACAATTAAACAGCTAAGCAAATCCTATGGGCAGCAAACTGTCCTTGACCACGTAAGCGTCACTTTACAAGGTGGTAAAATTTACGGCTTAATCGGGAAGAACGGTGTAGGTAAATCTACCTTTCTCAATTGCCTGTCAAACGTCACCAAAGCCAATGTGGAAGAAGTATATTTGAATAATGAAAAGATTAGTTTGTCCGATGCCACTTGGAAAAGAGATGTTGGTTTTGTTTCTGACATGGTGCCGTTAATCGATGAATTTACAATTCAAGAGTATCTTACATTTGTGGGGACAATTTACCGCGTGTCGGAAAGTGATATTTTATTAAGGGCGCAAGAATTATATAATTTCTTTTTTGAAGACCTCTCTCTTTCGGCAAACAAAAAGCATCTAAAGAGTTTTTCCACAGGTATGTTAAAGAAAGCTCAGATTATTAGTTCCGTTATTCATAAACCATCTATACTCTTGCTTGACGAGCCGTTTTCCGGGCTGGATACAGTAACATGCGGAAAGCTTATTTCATTTATTAAATATTACTCCACCCCAGACACCATTATTATTTTCACGACCCACGATATTGAGTATCATAGATCATTAGCGACTGATTTTCTTGTGCTCGATGCTACTCATTTGATCTCTCATTTGGATTTTGAAAGTTTAGATAGCTCATATTTCATTTCTGACATTTCAAACGAACAAATGCAGAACCAACTAAGTTTTAAATCACTTTGAGTTATGTGGAGTATCTTAGTGGTTTACTATAAATTGGCGAAACAATTAAGAAGAAGGAGGGTATCTTTAGATTCTGGCTACCAGCTAATCCTGATTTGTAAATATTTGTGGATTATATTTTCATGGTTGTTAGCGATAGGATTCATCACATTTACGCGAATTGATGAAGAAAATGATTTTTTTAGTTCAATTGACATATCACGGGAGGCCATCGGGTTACGAATAGTTGTTTTGCCGTTGGGCGCACTTGTTGTATATCATTTTATTCCTACTATACGAAAGCAAACCGTTCTTATTCAGAAGCACTATCCTAATACATTATTTGAGCGCTATATATTAAATTTTGTAGTGAATACTTTAAGACTCTCACTAGTAAATATAGTAGGTATCTGGGTCATTTTTTGTATTGGTAATAGTGTCTTGTTTCCTCCATCGATTCTGGTGCATGCTATCCTACAGTTGTTAGCGCTGTCTGTTATCATATTTAACGTTAAGGAATTGTTTTTGTGGGTCGTTCCTAAGATGATCTACTATTTGGGCGTAAACCTTTTATTACTTTTATCACTTGGATATGTGAATCTTTATACAGTCAATGGCTTAATTTTTTATGACATAGCAATTCTGGGTATAAGTATAATTCTTTCGTTTTTAACAGAACATCAAAAGAGTGAACAAAGAGAACAAGGAACGCTACTTACTAATTGCGGGTACGAGCTTTCCATTATTTTTTTGCCGTTCAGAAACAGAGCTACATTTAATGTAATAAAGTTTGTTTTAGCTTTTGAATTGTTGCCATTATTGAGCTATAATTATCTTTCGCTAAATCTTTTTAAAAAAATAATGTATTTAACCATGATGTTACCTCTTACATTGATGACTAATTATGGAAATAATGTATTTGGATTTTCAAAAAGTTTAAGTGCAAATTTATTTTATCGGCCAGTCGATAATAAGAGCTTATTAAAAGTATATATGTATTTGGTGGTGCTCCCATTGGCTGCATGCTATACAATTTCAATGCTCTTTTTTGTTGTCTATTCAAATACTTTTTTTGAAGAGATAATTGGGTACTCTATCGTTTCTGCTATTCTAATATGTACTGGGTTTATATTGTCTACCAGATTCCCTGTTTTAGTAAAAGAATCGTCCTGGTTAAGTAATGGACAGCAATCCAGGAGGTCACTTTTTATTTCTTCGTCCATCACTGCAGTCTGGTTAATTTTAATTCAAGTCTCATCAAGTGTGGCGTTTGCATGCGGACTTGTTTCGGTGATCATAATAATACTTGTTTATTTGAATGGCACAGCCATTAAGCAATCAATTGACTCCTTTAAACAAAAATTGTTGATTTTTTTACGAGGATGATCTTTTCATAAGGTTGGTAGTATTAAGAACTGCCCAATTGCAATTTCCCTTTTACCCATGATGCTAAGAAATTGCGTCAGTTCGGAATCTTTCACTGGAGCAAAACAGAAAAAGCACATGCTGTAATCAACATGTGCTTTCGCTATATAACTTTTCGGTTCTGCTTATCCTATTTCAATCACTACGTCATCTGTAAGCGGGTGACCTACGCAGGTAAGTACATACCCTTCTGCGCGCTCGGACTGTGATAGTCCTTCCTCTTCATCCAGCTTTACCTTACCACTTAAGGCTTTACCGCGGCATGCAGTACACAAACCACTCTGACAGGAATAAGGAAGGTCGATTCCCTGATCGAGTGCACTTTGCAAAATTGTATCCTGCGGAGCAACGGTAACTTTAAATTCCTGTCCATCGTAGCGGATGGTAACTTCGCGCGTCCTGGCTTCGCCGGTAGCGGCAGCAGGTTTATCTTCTTTTTTATCCAGTATACCTTGCACAAAGCTTTCCTTGAAGATCTTCTCCTTCGGAATCTTATGCTCGGCCAACAGTTCATCTACATTTTTCATCATACCTTCAGGGCCGCACATGAGATAAGTTGTTTTCTCAAGCCCCCAATCCGGTATACGTTCAAAAAGTTTTACGAGCATATCATGGTTTAAGAGGCCGGAGTATCCCTGCCAGTTCATCGGAGCATTGTCGAGTACATGTATAACGTGTATACGTCCTTCGTACTTCGTTTGCCATTTATCAAGCTCATCACGGAAGATGATGCTGTCGATATCGCGATTGCAATAGATCAGCGATATAATGCTATCCGGCTCCTGCGATAATATACTCTTGATGATGGACATCATCGGTGTGATGCCGGAACCTCCGGCAAACAGGATCAGGTGGCGCTTCCGTTTAGCGTCAAACTCGGTAGTAAACTGGCCCATTGGCTCCATCACTTTGAGCGTCTGTCCTGGCTTCAGATTGTCGGGCAACCAGTTCGACATCAGTCCCTGGTCCACACGTTTTACGGTAACGGCCAGGTCATCGTCCGTAAAAGGCGAGCTGCATAACGAATAAGCTCTGCGCACTTCTTTCCCCTGCACCGATGTGATCAGTGTAAGGAACTGCCCCGATTTATACTGTATCTTTTTGCCGGTCGGATGCTCAAACACAATCGTCACTGCATCTTTTGTCTCATTCACAATGTCCTTTACCTTCAGATCGTAATAATGCGGTCCGCTGTGTACAGATTCTTCCTTCTTCTCCGATTTCTTAAAAAAACTAAAAGCCATTTCCGTTCGCTGTTATCTATTAATTATTATTTGGTATCAGACATCTCCATCCGATATTTCCATTGGTTACACTTCCTTTTCGACAATCCGGTGCGAAACACCTGGCGGCACAAGCTGCCATCAACCAACAATTATCCATGTTCAGCCTGTATAAACCAAGTTTGCTGCCATATTTACCTGCATAACATAGCAACATCCCCAACGGTTTACAGGTGTAAAAGTAATGAGGAATCTTGTATCGGTAAAGGCTAATTGCTGCGGTAACACCGGATATATGACGTCTGCCGGATACGGTCATCCATACCGGGTTAGCCTCTTAAATCCGGATGCGGTAAAACGACAGGCCAAAGACCAGATTTTGGTGTATGGTTGCAAGCGATTAATTTTGGGCTTTAACACTTAGACCACGTGCAATTAAATCCACTTACCGCCATATCGCCTGTCGATGGCCGCTATTACGAAACTGTTAAACCCTTAGCCCCTTATTTCTCCGAGTTCGGCCTGATGCGCTACCGCGTACAGGTAGAGATCGAATACCTCATCGCGATGTCGGCCACCATACCGGAGCTGGAAGATTTTCCGGTACACATGCTGAGCGACCTGCGCAGGATGTACAAGAATTTTACCGAGCTGCACGCTACGGAGATCAAGATCATCGAGAAAACTACTAACCACGATGTAAAGGCGGTTGAATACTATATCAAACGTGAGTTCGAGCGCATGAAGCTCGATCACTTCAAAGAGTTTATTCACTTTGGTCTTACTTCACAAGACATCAACAACACCGCGATACCGCTGTTACTGAAAGAGTTTATCGAGCGCGAGTACCTCACAACTATCGAGATGCTGCTGAGTAGACTGAATGTACTGGCCATTGAATGGAAAGATATACCCATGCTGGCTTTTACACACGGCCAGCCGGCTTCTCCTACCCGACTGGGCAAAGAAATCATGGTATTTGCAGCGCGTCTTGAAAAACAATTGAATCAACTGAAGAGCGTGCCGCATGCCGCCAAGTTTGGTGGTGCTACCGGTAACTTTAATGCACATGCTGTAGCGTATCCTGCTATCGACTGGAATAAATTTGGCGATGAGTTCTGCCACCACCTTGGCCTGGTGCGCAGTTATCCTACCACACAAATAGAACACTACGATAATCTGGCTGCGCTGTTCGATAACCTGAAACGCATCAACACTATACTTATCGATTTCAGCCGGGATGTATGGCAGTATATATCGATGGAATATTTCAAGCAGCGGATCAAGGAAGGCGAAGTAGGTTCATCGGCCATGCCACACAAGGTAAATCCGATCGACTTCGAAAATGCGGAAGGCAACCTGGGATTTGCCAACGCTATATTTGAATTTCTGTCGGGTAAACTTCCTATATCACGCCTGCAACGCGATCTTACCGACTCTACCGTGCTGCGGAATATAGGTGTTCCGCTCGCCCACACGTATGTGGCGATTCAATCGTTACTCCGTGGACTGAGTAAACTCGAATTGAACAAAGCTGCCATCGACCGCGATCTGAACGAGAACTGGGCGGTAGTAGCAGAAGCTATACAAACCATTCTGCGCAGAGAAGGATATCCGAATCCTTACGAAGCCCTGAAAGCGCTCACACGCAAGAATGAAAAAATCACGCAACAAAGTATAGCAGAGTTCATCGATGGACTCAATATTAAACCGGACCTGAAGAAGCAACTGAAGGAAATCACGCCGTTTACGTATACCGGGATATGATGAAATAGCTGCTGGAGGTGTGGGACTGAGAAATAATGGGTGTGATGGTTCTCAACGTGTAATGGATAGCTTATTTCTGTGATTTCTGTGGAAGCAAAATGCATTTATTTCCCACAGAAATTACAGAATTACACAGATAACTAATAACGGATAGCCGTCCTCGCTCACTCCCTCACCCATCCAGCAGCTTGTAGCCTTGCAGCCTGAAGCTATTCCGTATACAGCAATCGTTTGCTCGCAAAGTCATATAGCGTTAATCTTCGCAGATCGTAGTAGGCAGTCCAGAACGATTTGAGTGCCTGGATATAGCTTCGCTTGGCATCGTCTTTTTCGGTGAGGGCTATATTTAAATTGGTTATATCGATCTTGCCGATGAGGTATCGATTCTGCGCCACGATATACCGCTCAGTCGCCACCTGGTCTGACTTCTTCGTAATCTCAATCTGCAATCGCAGCATTTCAAACTGACGTACCTGCGTCATGATCTCCTGCTCGAAATTTACTTCATCCTGCGCGATGATATAGTCGTTGAGTTTTTTATTGGCGAGTGCCGTGCGCATACGCGAGCGATTGCGCCCCCAGTCGAGCACGGGAACACTCAACGTAAGATTGAACTGCTGCAGTTCAGACGGCTTGGTATATACATCGTTCATCATAAGTCCGTTGTTATTCAACCCGAATGCTGCTGTAAACTCTGTCTGAAAGCGCTGGCCTCGTGCCTGTGCTATTTCACGATCAGCTTCAATGCGTCTTCGTTCAAAAGCTATATAGGCTGCGCGATTCTGCTGCGCCCGTTGCAAGGCTTCCTCTACCGTAACAATAAATTCGGGAATGGATTCCGGAAGTATGAGTGAAAGTTGTTCATCCTGTGTAAGGCCTATATACGTGCGCAACTGCAAGCTTGCTGTCTCCTGGTCGAGCCGGGCCTGTGCAACCGCTTGTCGCGAACGCAGCAACTGCAACTCTACCTGCAATAATTTATCCTGCGAAGTTGTACCAATATTATAGCGGCCCTGTTCTATTTTATAAATGGTATCGTTATTAGCAAGATTGAAGGTGGCGATCTGCAGATTGATCTGTGCCTGCAAAACATTAAAGAAACGATCTACCGCTTCGCGCGATATAAATTCCATTTGTTCTACATATTCGCGCTTTGATTCTTCATAGCGCAGCGGCTCTGTCTTTCGATCCCAACGAAGTTGGTTAAACGAAAAGAGCGGTTGGTTTAACTGCACATTCATTACAGTACCACTCCACTGTTCTGCAAGTGAACTGGCTTCCTTATAGTCGCGAAAATAGCCGAGGCTGCTGTTGGCAGAGATCGTTCCACCCGTCCAGCTGATCGGTTGCTGCAAACTGAGATTTACATTGTTGTTAGTTTGCTGCACGGGTATATATCGAAACGTACCATCCTGCTGCGGTATCTGGTTTACACGTTTATAATAACTGGGCAAGCTTCCATCCAGGCGCAGCTGCGGATTATAGTTGGTCTTATAGTATCGATACTGCCAGTAGCGATTTTCCTTGCGCGTTTCTGCCTGCTTCGAAGCCGGCGACTGCTCTTTGGAACGTGTGATGATGTCTTCCAAAGAAAACGCGCGCTGACTATATACGAATGACGGCACGAGCAACAACAATACAAAAAGAGTTGGTAGAGGAGTTGGTTTATTCATAGCGTAATGATGCAATCGGATCTTGACTTGCTGCTTTGCGTGCCGGTGCTATACCAAATACCAACCCTACTGTAGCGGCCACACCAAAAGATAAAATAATAGAAGTAAAACTGATGATGGTAGGTATACCGGCAAAGCTGGATACCAGGAACGCCAGGGTAACACCGAGTGCTACACCAATAATACCACCGGTAACACTGATCATCATGGCTTCAAAAAGAAATTGCTGTATAACATCGCTCTTTTTGGCACCAATCGATAATCGGAGACCAATCTCCTTGATACGCTCCAACACAGAAGCCAGCATGATATTCATGATGCCGATACCTCCTACCAGCAACGATATACCGGCTATAGCGCCCAACACATAATTGAATATATCGTTGGTTCGCTGTTGTTGTTTCAGCAACATCTCCGGTATCTCTATTTCATAATCAACCACATCGTAATGTCTGCGCTGCAGCAATCGTGAAAGTATCTCCGCTGTGGGTGCGAGCTGATTCGTTTCGTTTACCTGTATTACCAGCCGATCGAGCTGATGGTAATTTTTCTTTTCCTGCTCGTTTTGTGCGGCATCGTTTGTACTCGATATCATTCCACGACTGCGCATGGATTCAAGCCGGAGTTGTTCGCCGGTAATTTTATCGCGGTTCTTATAGCGGATCAACACCGATTGAATAGGAGTATATATATCCATATTGAAATCGCGAATGCCCAGTTTGCTGATGCTGGACTGCGATACAACTCGTTCGCGCAGTACACCCACAATGGTAAGCCAGTGCTGTCCTACTTTTATATTCTTGCCAACAGGGTTTTCCGTTGGAAAGAATTTTGCTTTAATCGAGCTCCCGATAATGCATACCGGTGCCCCCCACTGCTCCTGGTCTTTCGTAAACGACTTACCGTCCTGCAAGCTGAAATTATAGATCGAAAAATATATAGGCTCTACTCCCACCAGCTTGGCCGATCGTCTCAGGCCATTGCGCACCGCATAGGTATCGAGTATAATTTCGGGGCTGATGCTGGCGATACCGGGAATTGTGGTCTTGATATTCTCCACATCGCGCATGGTGAGGCCGGGAGAAAATTTCTTTTTGCCTTTCTGACCAACCTGCTCTTCGATCTTCTCTTCTTTCTGCTCTATGATGGGCTTGATAACAATATTATTTACGCCTACCAGTTTGATCTGATCGAGTATCTCGCGCTGTGCGCCATTACCAATGGCAAGCATGGCGATAACGGCTGCCACACCGAAAATGATGCCGAGCGCTGTAAGCAGCGAACGAACTTTGTTGGAAATAACAGCTCCTATAGCAATGGAGAGATTTGCCAGTACGCGGGGAGAAAACATAGCAGTATAAATTAGTTGGATGCCGTAGGCTGTTTTTTTTCAGGCTTCTTTTCTTCTTCAGGCTGCTGCTCTTCCTTTTTCTTCCGCTTGCCATTCATCTCTTTCAGCAATGCAATTTCATCGTCTTCCATGCCTGCCGGAATGGAGAGATATACCCGGTCATTCTCCTGCAATCCGCCCAGAATTACTACATCGTTGGCATTGGTCTGCCCTACCATTACTTCCTGCTTCACGGTATTTATACCTTCCTTTCGAAATACATAGGTGATCGTATCGGCCTGGCTGTGCAAACATTCGAGGGGTATAAACATGGCATCTTTAATTACGCTGGCAATAATACGGTTGCTGGTAGTCATGGAAGGACGAAGGCTTGGGTCTGTCCCATCGATCTCTACGGCTACTTCAAATACTTTGGCATCGGAGTTTGGGCGTTGCTCGCCTACGTTGGCCACGCGAATAACTTTACCGGTAAGTTTTTTATCCGGATAGGCATCAAGGCCTACCTGTACGTCTTGTCCAGCCTTTACCTTGCGTACGTCTACTTCATTCACATAGGTTTTAGACATCATCTTGGTGAGGTCTGGCAATGTTGCCACGGTTGGCTCCCACATGCTTATTTGCGAGCCCGCCTTGATCGGTTTTCCATCCCAGCCTTTCTCGTAGATCACCATGCCTTCTTCCGGAGCAGTAACGTTAAACGACTCCATTACTTTGGTCATGGAGCTGAACTCGCTCTGTACCTTGCGCAGCTCGGCAGAGACTTCACGCATCTTCTCAACATTCTGCTGCTTCTTGATCTTGTTATTTTCCAACGCCTGTGCATAGGCACGTGAAGCTTTTTCAAAATCAATCTCGTGTTGCTTAATGGTAGCAGGAGGCTCGTACTTGGATTGTTCGAGAATGATCTTCTTCTCTTCCTGGCCATAGCGTAAGTTGATCAGTTCATCGCGCGACTGGCGCATGGTTAATGTAGTATCGAGCTGGGTTTGCACATACTTGGAATTGGCTTTCTCCAGTTCAATCTGTTTTTCATTAAAGCGGTTCTGAAATTCAGAGCGATCGAGTGTCGCGATCCAGTCGCCTTTCTTAACAACGGTGCCTTCGTCTACTATACTTTGAATGGTAACATTCCAGATACGGAAATCGCGAAGCTGTGAGGGGCCGAGTATCTTTACCGAGTTCTTGGCTTCGAGTTCGCCGGTTATTTCGATCTCTACTTTAAATGGGCCGCGTTTTACACTGGCCATTACATCGGCTACTTCACTGGATCGATTGCCTCTAACAACAAAAAAAACGATCAGAAATACTGCCAATGCTCCGCCACCGATAAGAAGCTTTTTCTTCATAGCAGAAGGGGTTATAGGGTTGGGTTAATGAATACTTACTACATCAGGATGGTTCACCAACCTCCTTCACTCCCAACATCACCCGGATCCATCGTTCTATCTATACACTACTCCTGTGTTACTGAATAGTTACAGATATTAGGCCATCGGCTTGTAATTCTACATGAATGGTATAAAACAAACGTGCCGGTAAGTGTTTATTGTCTTACCGGCACTATATATTTTTTCAATTACTGGTTTTCACCTTTTTTTAGGGCCAGCTTGCCTAAGGCTACATCTTTGGTAATCTTGCCGGCATTCAGGTCTTTCAGCACAGAACCTTTTACGCTTACTTCCAGCGATGAAGGTATACCGCAGCCTGCACAGCGGGTAACACGCACCTGGAAGATAAACACTTCATCATCTTTCAGACTCTTGAGCGTTTTACCATACTCCAGCACATTGTCTTTCAGTTCACGCTCAAAGGCGGGGTATAGCTCCACTACTTTTTTGTTGCGTGTCTGCTGATCGACATCTTCCAGGTTAAGCGTAGGCATATCAAAACGTTTATAATCACGCTCATTGCTGCTATACACCTGCATATAATAGATTACACCGTAATCCTTCAGGCGCTCATAATATATATTTTCTTCTGTAAAGTATGTCTTCGACAGATCAGAACGATACAGGCGCGAAAAGATGCTTGACAACAGCTCTAAATCAGGTTCCACGGCATCCACAGACTCCGTATTTACTACTTTTATTTTAGCCAGCGCCTGTGCACGATTCAACTTGCCGGTTTTATACTGCGCTATATCTGACTTCAATGCTTCAACGGACAGGTGCGTACGCTTGGGTGCATTGAAATACTGATTTACCCACATGCGCGGCTGGTTGCCCTGATTGGTAATAACGATGCGCTCCTGCAGACCAAGCTGCGAAATGAGATCGCTATAGTCCAGCAAAAATTCCTTTGCAGCCTCAATCACTTTCAGATTGTAGGAGTCGCGTATACTATCCATATCGGTGCGCGACTTCATTCTGTTCTTTTCTTTTAATTTATACGGTTTGCCATTTACCACGGCCCGGCTCTCGCCTTCTTCATCCTCGCTTCCGCGGATGTCGATCGTGGCAGGTTCCTCGTCACCTTCATAGATAAATACATTGCCTGCATTACCAGTTCCAAGTGTAAATGCAATCGGTGTAGTATAGTCTGCCGGCAACGAGAATGTTACGCCATATCCTGCCTGATAATTTCCTTTTATATCCAGTTGAAAGAACATCCGCTGATTGCCGAATTGTTGTTTGATGAGGGTGCTTAACACATTTTCCGCTACACCAATATCACGGCGCATGCGGTCTTCATCAATCTTCTGCGCCACGGCAGCATGTGCTACAAGCACTACTGCCATCCATCCGCACATCAATACACGAATAATAGATTTCATATACTTAATTAAATTGTTCAGTGGTTACTAATTCTGTTTACATGCAGCTTCGCTGCTTTTTAATACTTCGTCTCTTTGGTTTCCGTTGCTCCTACTGTAGTAATGATGCTGGAAAGTATCTGCTCGGTTTCCTGGCGGAATATATCTGTATTCTGCTCAAGTGCATTCAATCTTGTCTGCACCAGTTGCAGATCGTCCGTACGTTGTTGTTGCAGGTACTTGGCAAAATCTACCAGCAGGTTTTCGATATACTTCTTCTGCTCGGAAGAAGAGAGTTGAAAGTAATTCTTTACTACTTCTGTATTCTGACTTTGTAATGTTGATACAAACTGGCGGATCTGTTCCTGCGAAGCGGTTGATGCTTCTTTTACCAGGCGATCGATCTTACCGGAGTTTGACGCAAGATTGCTTCGGATTGACTGATCCAGTTTTTGTTGCGTCTCTTTCCAACTCGCCTGCATGGCCTGATTATTCTGATCCAGCGATTGGTTGATCATGCTCTGCACATCTGATACAGTAAGTGATGGCGCTGCCACAGATGGAACATCCACCTTCCTGGGCTCACCAAAGCTGATCTTGAATTCATTACCGGAAAGACTCATTTGTGTGCCGGTAAATCTTCCTACCAGCATGATGATGAGTAACGATGCCGCTATACTTGCCACGGTGCGGAACACCGGGGTATTCCAGATAAAGCGTTGTTGACCATTGTCGCCTAAAACGATCGGGGGTGCAATCACTTCTTTATCCTCCACGGCTCCCATCATTTTTCGGAGCTGTTGAAATTTCTCCAGCTCTTTCCGGGCATTGGCATCCGATAGAAGATAGTGCTCCATCTTTTCTTTCTCCGCTCCTTCCAGCTCACCATACAGGTAAGCCATCCAATCCTGTTGATCCGGTTTATAGCTCATAGCCAATCGTATCTTTAGTAATATTTTTTCGTTCCAGAATTTTCTTCAATCCATCCAGGCCATAGTACATCCGCGACTTCACGGTATTCTCCGAAATATTGAGTACTTCGGCTATCTCGCGAAACTTCAATCCTTCGTATTCTTTCATGATCACCACTTCGCGTTGCTCGTCGCTCAGCTCGCACAGTGCCTGCTGCAAAATATCGGAGAGCTCCGACTGCCTGTACTGGCTCTCCGGGTTTGCATACCGCTGCGATGATGACTCCCAGGCAGGCGAATCTTCGGCTTCGCGGTTCCAGACTACATCGAACGAGAGCGACCGGCCTCCCTTCTTTTTGCGTGCTTCCTCGCGACAATAATTAATGGCAATTTTATAGAGCCATGACTTGAACCGGGCAATGTCCTGCAGGCCAGCCAGGCTGCGGCACATGGAGATAAACGTTTTTTGCGATACCTCCATGGCAAGGTCGTGGTCCATAAAAAATTTGTAGCTGAAGTTGTAGATACGCTTGTACCACAACTGCACCAGCTTGCCTTGAGCATTCTGGTCTCCCTGTTTCGCCCGGGCAATAAGGGTGTCAGAATGCATCATCGCGATGTCGAGTAAAGTCTCGGCCATGAGGTCAATTTCGAAGGATTTAAGGCTTTACGCCGTTTCTAAGGTAAAGATGGAGAGTGGGCGGGGAAAGTTTTAACGGGAGAAGTTTTTTTTAGTAAGCTGTGAGCTTTGAGCTA
>NZ_DAIQRQ010000093.1:0-12667 GCF_036786105.1 Ohtaekwangia sp. | reverse complement strand
CGAGTAAATTACAACAGGCGCTTCTTGTCCCTGGAATTTATCTACGGTGCCAATTTCAATGTCGGGCAGTTTTTGTCGCAATGCACTTACCTGTGCGTTAAATGGCGCAACAATGAGTATATCTTTTGCCTGAAGTGGTTGTGTTTCTCCATGTTCATTCGTCCAGCGGGCGGACGCGAGTAATTTTGATACGATCGCTGCGATGGCATTAACTTCTTCTTCAGATTTACTCTGACTCCCTTTGTGAATTACAGGAGTATAAAAAAGTCCGGCTCCATCGTATGGAGTGCCTCCGCTTATCACTTGTTTTTCCAAACCGGGTAATGCATGAAGTTTTCCCTCATAAAATATCTCCGAAGTAAATCGGCAAATGTCAGGATGCAGTCTCCTGGTAACAGGAAGAAAGAGTCCTTTACCTTCTGGCATCGTTGCATGCCCATCGAGTAAATAGGTTAGCGCAGCTACATCACTTCCTTCGGGGTGTGCACCCTTCTGTGGCTGTTCGAGCTGCTGCGGGTCGCCCAGCAATACGAGATTTTTAGCAGCGCGCGAAGCAGCCAGCACATGCGAGAGCGACATTTGTCCGGCTTCATCTACAAAAAGATAGTCTAATGCTTCACGGGAATTATCTTCCGCCCACAGCCACGCGGTACCACAACCAATCTTGCCTTCTGTCAGTGCTGCAATTACTTTATCTGATTTTTGTACTTCTAAAATTTCATCAGGGCAATCGTCTGACTTCTCACTTACCTTATGTACGAAGTTAACGCTCAGCGATTGATTCTTCGCTTCTTTAATAACCGCCATGCTCAGGTTTCGTATCACCTTATGACTTACGGCAGTAATCCCGATCTTCTTACCGGCTTTTAAAAGCTCGATAATTACTTTTGCACCGGTATACGTTTTACCAGCACCGGGAGGTCCTTGAATGGCCAGATAACTTTTATTCAGGCTGAGTGCAGCACGTATAGCAGCGTTAACAACATCTTCGCCTTCTGCTACATATATACCGTCTATTCCATCCAAAAGCCTGGGATTTCTTTTCATCAGCAAATCTTTGGAAGCATGATACGGCCATATGTGTGATAAACCCGAATCATCTACCGCATTAGCAAAATCCATGAGCGACGTTACCAATGAACCAGGATCAACTACCTCCGACACATGTACAGCAGCAGGATGTATCGCAGCAGCGTTAGCGGTCTTCTTGATATCAATGGTATAATTCTCTAATGAAATCGCTTTTACGGAACCGATCTTCTCTCCTTTTACTTCTACCAGCGCATCATCTTCATCTATATTTACTTCCTGCGGTGGGTAGCTATAACGATGCGTCACATTCTTCTCCCGCCCCTCCTTGGGAAGCTCGCCAACAAATTGAAGTCCGGTTATAGCTTTGCGTTCTTCAAGAAGATCTTCATGTTCAAGTTCGTGAACGCGGAAGAATTCCCACCAGGCACTCTTGTCTTCTCTTCTAAAGTAATCTATCTGATGCGCGAGGAGCCATTTGGCTTTATCCTCATCTGTCCACGTTAGTCGATCTTCCGGTAATTTTTCAGTGAGTGCTTTAAATATAGCCTGCGACCGCACATCGTATTGCTGAACATTCTCAGTAGCCTCTCCTGTTTTTAATTCAGGTCGGTGAACTTCCTTGCCTGATTTTATAGCTTCAGCGCGCAACTCTTCCAGCCACGTGTGCAACGCTTCTGTAGCCAGGCAATCGTCCTGATTATAATCTTGAACGGTTTGAATGGTCGCCTCGGGCAACGACTTAAATTCATGAAGCTCTAACGCAACCTCAACCGATTTTCTGGAAACACTGGCATCGTGGAGATCTACCTGGCGGGTATATTGAGTGAATCGCTCAATGGCTTTTAAGGAATACGTTTCGACACTGGCAAGGAATGCTTCCTTAAATACAGCATGCAAGTCTATAAATCGCTCTGCGCGAAGAAGCGTATCTACTTCCTTCTCATAGATAGCATGTACGCGCGCCAGCCTTTTTATAGCCGAGGGTTCATAAGGTGCAAAATGGTAAATATACATTTTGGGATAGCGCTTCCATCGCTCAATAACAAACTGCATGAACTGTTCAAATGACTTTCGTTCTTCGCTCCTGTTGGTTGACCAGATGGCTTTATATACCAGTGTTCCATTCTCCTGATAGGCATAACCAAAAACATATTCCAATCCGCCATCTTCATAAAAAATATCGCCCTCCAGGTCGAAGTAAATATCACCTTCGTTGGGTTCGGGTAATCGATTCAAGCCGCGGCCTTTTTCTATTGGAAGAGGTTCATAAAGCAATTTATTCTGATATCGGCCTTCGAGCTGAATACCGGCCTGCGATTGTTTTCGTGCAAACGAGGCTTTGTTGCCTCGCTCCGGTCTTTCAAGTTTCTCTGCTTTGGCAAACTGCTCTAACGTATCAATCTTTTGCCGTTGCAATTCAACGATGTGAAGTGATCGGATTCCGGCTACTAACGATAAGTGATCATCCTCGTGTCGTTTTTTATCACAAACCTGCCACCAACTGCAGATTGAGCAATGCTCGGAGGGATCAGGGTATGTAATTATGTTCTCTTGCGCCATGGTATGTTCCAGGTCTTTCTTCACCATTCGATAATATGCCTGGAATTGTGCATAAGGATATGATTCGGTGGGGAAATTCTCACCGGGCTTTACTACATACATATTCTTCGGAACGCCTCCCTGCAGCTTCGCCAGCAACTCGGTATACAGGCAGAGTTGAAGAATAGTAGCGGCTCTTGTGTTCTGCGACAGTTTGGTATCCTGCACTTCATACATCCAGTTTCCAAACTTGCTTTCTCCAGGCACCTTAATAAGAACATCCGCATAGCCAGACCAATGCGCCTCTTCCAGGCAAGCCTGAGCAATTACATCTTTACCCTGACGCATGGCTTCCAGGGTAGCGTCTAATGACTTCCCTCTCAGGTATGCCACACTATGGTCTTTGGATTCCAGGTGCCGGATGTAGGCAGCCTCATGCTCTTGTCCGCGCCTGATAAGAACCTCCAATGACGGATCTCTCCACTGCGGAGCTTTAATCTCTTTTAACGCTACCTGGCGATTGAGTTGCGTAAGATGAAGACAACTTATATGATTGGACAAATCGGTTGCCGCCAAATAAAATGTATCTGAAATGTACTTCATGTCTACTGCTCGATTCTGATTAAGCTTTCGTTTTATGAAAGATCAGACAATCTAAAAAAAACAACACGATGGCGAAATCTTAGTTTCCGAAAACCAGGATTTTGTTTCCAAAGAAGTGACGAAACTCTCACAAACACGCCTGCCACTTGAGGTGCCAACCTGGCACCTCAAGTTGAGTGTTGCAGGCCATACTTTTCCGCTTTATTATAAAACGAAGACAAAGCCCCTTTTCTTGCAGACAACCACATTGCTAACGACATCGCTACCCGTCATAACCATCTTATATTTGCTCATTCATAAGATGGCGGGTATGTCATTGTATCCAAACATGCTTCGCATTCTTCAAAAAATGAAACGACCGGCGTAGTGGCAATGAGCCGGAGAACTGTCTTGTGAATGCTACCGCACTCCGGAGCGAGATCCTCTAACAAAGATTGTTAATGTACACCACTGGTATGGCTAAGTCATGCGAGCAGTAAATCTGTATCCGTACAATTACAAAAATTACCTAACAAAAATATATACCAAATGAAAATTGAAAAATTCATAGCAGGTGCTCTGCTGGTACTGTTGTTTCAGGCTTGCAGCAAAGACGACACGAATAGTGTAGATACTGTCGAATTTAGTTCCACATCGCAAACTATAGCTGAAAGTGCCGGCACTATAAAATTACCAATTATGATCACCAAAGCACTCAACAGTTCCGTACAGCTATATTTCGACTTTTCAGGTACAGCCGCTATGAATGGCGACTATCAGGTGCTCACACCTTCTCCTATAACCATTAATTCTGGTGAAACAACTGCTTTCATCAGCCTTCAGGTAATTGACGATAGTATTATTGAATCGTCAGAAACGATTGTGGTAAAACTTGTTGCTTCCGGCAGCGGGCTTTCATTAAGTTCTGATACGACAAAGACTATATATACCATTACGGTTACCGACAACGACACGGCACCTGCATCAGACTTGCAAGTTGATTTAACGTGGGGCAAGGGCGGCAGTGACGACATCAACAATGAAGACCTCAACCTGTACATCACAGACAATGTAGTAGTAGACAACGGGAGCATAACATCGTTTGATGTATACGCAAAGTCTGAAAATATTACCGGGTTTGAAACAGCAACCTTGAAGTCGGATGCAACCGATGGCGATTATTATATAGCTGTAGCTTATAATTCTGGCAGCACTGCTGTAGATTTTACAATCACGCTGAATGGTCCTGGTTATAGCAACAAATCCGTTACAGGAAGTTTTACAGCCAGCCAGGCGGGTAATGCTATATTTTACGGACCCATCACAAAGAATGGCACATCGTTTGGCCGCCTAATGCCAACGGAATCAACACTCTATAAAGCCGCTGCTTTCTATCCATAAGATTATCTGTACTTATAAGTTCAAACGGCCTGGAATTTAATCTAGGCCTTTATTACCGCAGATCATAAACATTGATTCATTTCACTTCTTCTGTAAGATATATTACATTAACAAAGAGTAAACGTACACGGCGTGTACTATATTTACATTGTCTATAGCGGTTTCTATTAGTTAATAGCCGCCTTTTTCCTGAGCCCCACGTAATGCTATTTCGTTGTTACCTGCCGCACCTGCACGCAAGTATAATTTGTATATAAAAATTTGTTAAATCGTTAGTCATAACACCGAATTTATATGTTTATCCTCTCAATGCGTATATGGCTGGTAATATTTCCAGTGCTTTTTATTATTACTGTAAGCCTTTCTGCTCAAACTCCTGGTCTCATTGTAAAACCTGCTGTCGCTGGTAAATCAGTGCTGGATCCCAATGCAGACAACTATGTTTCAACAGACAACGAAGGTTTTACTACTGATGATGAATTACAAAGTGAAATTCCCTATGTAGCACTTATTCTTCCCTATGCCGAACCAACAGGTGACCTTGCCACAGGACCATCTTGTGGATTTACCGACATGGTAGATGATGTAACATCATATAGTTCCGCCTATACTTATTTATCAGGCAGCAACTGGCTGTTCCGTTTCCGGCTTGGCAACTACGCTACAAACTCAAAAGGATATAGCATATTAATAGATACAGATGGTTTGTTTGGTAGCACCGGTTCGTTGAAAGACCCTAATTATGTTACGGGTAATCCAGGGTTTGAAATTGAAATAATACTTGTTACCAATTTCGGCGTTCGCTTAAATGATGTAGACGGCACCACAACCCCAACGACCAAAACCACCCTTGCATATGATGACTATAGCCAGAAATCAGTAGCATTCAGCACTAACTGCAGCAATCCGGATTACTTCTACGATTTTTATATACCTATATCTACTATCACTACATACTTTCCTACATTTAGTGCCTCCACTACGGTGCGCATGGTTGCCAACACCGTGATCAGCACACAATCTGTTCTACAAAGCGGTCCCAGCGATATAGCAGGCATTAATGATGCATCGTATGCCGGTAATTATAGCAATGCATGGACTACCGTAGTTGATGCGTCATTGCCTACCTCACCTTCGAGCTTTAATAGTGGGCTTCCCGCTGTGCGTTCTGCCGCGCCAGTGGTTTCAGGGCCATTATCGGTAGGCGCCACCAGTGTAAGCGGAACATCATCCGAAGCGAATGGAACAACGATAAAAGTATATGTGAATGGTACATTGGCGGGAACAACTACAGTAGCGGGTGGTACGTGGACGCTTTCCGGAATTACAGCACTTACCCTAAGTTCTACTGTAAAAGCTACAGCAACCGCCAGTGCAAAATCTGTGAGCTACGATTCAAACACGGTAACAGTAGGTGCCACTTGCAGCCTCGTGCCTTCTATATCGTGTAGCTCGAATAAAGGTATAGGAGGAAGCGGACCCAGTGGTGCTGCGACTGGAACCAGCATTGCAATATATGGACCTAACAATCCCACAACCTTGCTAACAACCGTGACAACCGATGCTGCCAATACGTTTCTATATAACTGCGCAGGCGGTACAACGAACTGTACGGGTGGTGGGCCCAATTGTATAACTTCCGGTATATATTGGCTTACAGCACAAGAGTCAGGTAAATGTCAGTCGCCTAAAACTACAACTATCTGTATCGGCACGAGTGGAACAACATCCACACCCGTTATTAGCACCAACCCGATTTTAAAAACCACAACATCTATTACCGGCACTGCCACATCCGGAACAACTGTATTACTATATATAGACAGCTACTATCAATCGAGTACAACTGCCACCGGTGGCAACTGGACATTCTCCAGTCTCTCGCTATCCCTGGGCCAATCAATAAGTATATATGCCATTTCCACAGGACAATGTTTATCTACGGCCGCTTCGCGCAGTGTTACCGAAACATCTACAGCACCGGTTGTAAAAAGTCCCATCGTTACTGGTGCCACCAGTGTATCGGGTACATCGGTAGAAGCTTCCGGAACCACTATAACACTCTATAAAAATGGAACATCTGTAACCACGACCACCGTAGATGCTAATGGTAACTGGACTGTTACGGGCCTTTCAGCATTAGCAGGTGGCGACCTGATCAAGGCCACTGCCACGGCATCTGGTGAATCAGTGAGTGGATTTTCCAACCAGGTAACGGTATCTTCACGCTCGACAGTTCCGGTTATATCCGGTTCTTATGCAGAAGGCGCACTGACGGTTACGGGGACATCATCCAGCGCAGCCGGTACCATCATTACAGTATATATCGATGGAGTTGCTCTTGGTACGACTACGGTTTCCCTCGGTGCATGGACACTCGCAACACTCGTTACCGATCTATACCCCGGAGGTGTATTAACCGCTACTGCAACTGAGACTGGCAAGGCGGAGAGCCTTCCATCAGCCTCGGTAACCGTATCGTGTGCAAATCCCTCAGGATCACTCGCCATTAATTTACTTACTGCTACAACGTGTATCAACACCAAAGCATCCGTACAGGTGTTGCTTTCTGAAAGCAATGTGATATATACTCTGCGTAACAGCAGCAACACTACCGATGCAGGGTCTTCCGTAATGGGCACCGGCGGAACGATTACATTACCATCACTGCGTTTGGCAGCGAGCCAGACCCTTACTATAAAAGCTGTAAAGATACCGAACACATCGTGCACCGCGGCATTGTCGAGTACAGCATCTGTTACGGTAACTCAACCCACAAATACAAGCGGTGTAACTTCCGGAGATTACTACTGGACAGGCTCCAGTACCAGCAGCTATTGGACGGAAGATGATAACTGGGTAAAGTGGAATGGATCAGCTTTTCAAATTGTTTCAGCGCCTCCTACAGCAACAGATAATGTAGTGATTAAACCGATGGAGTCTTGCATCGCCAATCAACCTTCTGTCATTACGGCTTCCACCGCTTCCGTACCAGCATTGGCCAAAAATATTACCATTGCTTCAGGTGCAACCTTGTCGTTGGAAAACACAGCGTTCGACAGAACTATATCTATCGCTGGTAACTGGAGCAATTCAGGAACATTTATACCTAACAGCGGCACTATAAAATTTAATGGTGGCACTACACAAACGATCACAAGTGCGGCCGGATCAGAAACATTCAGTTCGATTATTGTTGAAGGTACCAATACAGTGGTACAACCATTGGTAGATGTTAATCTAAACTCCACAGGTATACTTAATCTCAACGGTGGTGCACTTAATCTGAATGGACACAAGGTAACTGTTAACAATACAAATGCCTCCGCGGTGGTTCGCACATCTCCCGGTTGTGTTATTTCAGAAAGCCAGAATGCTGCCGCAGAATTGCGCTGGGTAATCAATAACAATACAGCTACCAATTACATATTTCCGATGGGTACAGCTTCAAAGTCATATATACCGGTTACGGTAAATCTTGCATCTGGTAATGTGGGCACACTCGGGGTGAATACTATATTCGCTACACAATCGTCATCGTCTAACTGGCCCACAGGGTCAGAGGCTGTAACATCGGTAGCTTCGCCAGCACAAGCGTTAAGACGCTACTGGCATTTCTCCAGCACACAGGCAGCAGGCAGCTATAATGCAACGGTTACATTCAGCTTTGTAAACACAGAGGACCCCACGGCTACTATTCTTGATGTAACGTCAAGCGGTATAAAAATGCAACGCTGGGATGGTTCATCATCCTGGAATACGCCTTTATCAGGGCAGGCATTTACCAATACATCGCCGATACGCACAGTAAGCGTACCGGGCATAACACAATTCAGCTGGTGGTCAGGAGGCAACAACGGGCAAAGCCCGTTGCCTGTAGAATTACTTTTTTTCAAAGGGCATGATGAAGGCAATCAAAGTATATTGGAATGGGCTACCACCACCGAGATCAATAGTGATTTCTTTGCTGTAGAACGATCGTCAGATGGGGTAAACTATAAATCGTTAACCAATATACCGGCCGCCGGTAACAGCAAAACAAGAAAGAACTATTCGTTTACTGACAAACACCCCGCCAGCGGTTTAAATTACTATCGACTCAGACAAACAGACCTTGATAAGAGGTACACCTATTCCAACATAGTTCCCATTCATATCGGAAGTGATCTGCACTTTAGCTTTGTGCTTTTTCCGAACCCTACAAGCGGCCAGCAGCCAATATTTTATATTGCCACTGATAAGGTTCAGAAAATATCCATTAGTTTATATGACAACTATGGCATTCTCCGATTCTTCACCGTAGTGGAGGCAACGGTGGATAAAAATCATTATCCACTGGCTGCTTCTGATTTCGGTCACTTACCCAAAGGAGTATATTATTTGAAAGCTACTAACGGAGAAAAAGTTGTGACACAATCGGTGGTGATAAACTAAAGGAGCGACTGAAATGTTATTCATGTCCTATTCCATGAATTCAAATTTTATACGGAAATTTTATTCTCTTGAATTCGCTGTAATATTTTCTTCGTTACCTTTACTATTGGATCGTATAATGAATCAACGTTTCTGACAACCCAGCAATACTATAAAATCAACCGACCCGATCGGCAGAGAAAATTGGAGATCCTGGCAGTTCTATTAATGGGCATTGGCAAAATCGTATTTATGGATTTGCTGCAATGGAGATTTACCTTTATCCTAATTTCCATCACCGGATGGACGGTATATGTAGTTTATCGAAACAGTCAGGATAAAGGTATTCTGCAATACTGGGGATTCCGAACAGACAATTTCAAGGAAACGACAATGAGAATTCTTCCTTTTGGAATTATCTCTGTGATAGCATTTTTTATTATCGGCTACATACAAAGCTCTATTAACCTCACTTGGCACATTATACCTATTTTGATACTTTATCCAGTGTGGGGCACTATTCAACAATTTCTGGTTATCGCCCTGGTCGCTGGCAATCTTCACGACCTCAACAGCAGGCGATTTCCTAAAGTAACCATCATCCTTGTTACTGCCTTGCTCTTCGGCTTCATGCATTATCCATATTACTGGCTTGTGCTGGCTACTGTTATACTCGCGTTGTTATACGGTTATATATACCTTCGCTCCAGGAATGTATATGTACTTGGTCTTTTTCATGGGTGGCTTGGCGGCCTGTTTTTTTACACGGTGGTAGGCCGTGACCCATTCATCGAAATATTCGGAAAGTTGGCAGATCCTTAAATCTGTAATGTTATCTGTCCTGGTACTAAATATCTAAAAACTCGTTCACCATCGTTACGGTAAGCTCTGGCAATTTTGAATGAGCGCTTCGAAACATGATCTCGCCTATATACTCACCGTGACCACCGGGAAGTATAGCGAGTCTGGCATTGGGCACTAGTCTATACATCTCAATGGTGTGCTCAGGCTTCACTACATCTTTATCGCCATCAATAAAAAGCACAGGTACCTGTATAGACCGCAATGCATCGGCGGGCCAATCTTTAAAATCAAGCATACGTTGTTTATCGCGGTCGTGCATAGTTCGTAATCCTTGGAGGTCATTCGTGATCTTCAGATATTCATCTTGTAATGGCTTCGGCATATTCTCCAGGGATGCCTGCGGCATAAACGTCCAGAACTCAGGATAGAATGCATCACGTCTGTAGGCAGCAGAAGCCACAACAAGTTTACGAACCACCTCCGGATGACGTATAGCAATCTGCATGGCGGTGCTTCCCCCATTGCTGAAACCAAATATATCAGCTTTCGAAATATTCAGTTGCTTGAGTAATGCTGCTACATCGTCAGCATCCTGTTCAAACGACAGTGGTCGATCTATATCCTTTGTGTGACCGTGGCCTTGCAATTCCACAGCAATCACTTGCCGCGTCTGCGCAAGCATCGGCAAGACTATACCAAACGTAGTGCCTATTGTTGAGCCTCCTCCATGAATCAATACCAGCGGCAAACCTTTGCCGTGTATTTCATAGTACATATCGATGTTGTTCACATGTGCATAACCACTTTTCATAGCAATTTTATTTTTAGTATTTACCTGGGCTACAACTTTTGTTGATAAGCCAATACAAAAACTCCAAAAAAATATATTACAAACAATGCTGATCGCTGCCTTCATAACCGAATGTATTTTTACAATACAAATTTACAGATCCGTTCCTGAACAAAACGAGGTGTATTGCGGCTATTCACAGGGCGATTTGCGACTTTGCTTCTTGCATGCAATGTAAATAGCACAATAAAGAAATAAACCTTCTCCGAAAGAAGAAAGGTTTATTATTATCTGATCTATACATTAAGACAAAAGGCCCGCAAATCACAATGATCTGCCAGGCCTTTCGCTCCGTACTATAACCTGTAAACTACCCTGTTACGGAATATTTACTGTGCCAAGATCTGTTACCGTTCCGAGTGTTACTATAACACCGGTTTTCTCAGTTGCTTCGTAACCTGTCTTTGGACTGAATTTTACTGTATATGTCCCCGGGTCTATAGCACGCAATAAGAATTTACCGGTCGCATCGGTATAGGCTGTAGCCACCGTGTCGCCACTTACACTAACAGCAAATACGGCTGGTGTCGCAGCCACCGGGCTTATCACACCTTTAATGGCACCACTTGTAGCCTCGCTCAGCGCGCGGATAACAGGCTTCAAACTGTATTCGCCGTTGCCTTGTGATACTATAGAACGCGCCGCATCAAAATCAAGCACGAGGCTATAGGTAACACCTTCTGTAAGATCGGCTTGCACGTTCAGCTTCAAACCAGATTGTTGTGCACTCGGCGTAGCCAACGATTTGGTTTGACCATCGATCTTTACCGAGTTGTTATTACCTAATATCAAACGCACTTGTGATACTCGACCCGCGGGCAACTCCAATGTTCCTAATAAAGTATCTTGTCCGTTGGCAAGCTTTAATATATTATGGACACCGGCTTTAATATCCAGCGTTTTCCATCCTGAATCCTGGCCACCCGCTGCGGTATGAACTTCTACACCTTGTATATCAATATTTACCTCTTCATAATCTCCAGGAGCATCTGTCAGTCGCACTTCGAGTTTTGCATTGGAATCATCGTTACTGCTGCATGCTGTTGCCCATGCTGCCACAAGAAATAAATACACCCATTTTTTCATAATCTTTCGCTGTTTAGTTAGTCAATTCAAGCTTCCATAGTTATCGCTGTTGCCTGAAGCTTTGTTTTACTAGCACTTATAGATGTGTCTACCCCCAAACACGAATCAGGCTACTGGTTTAAACGTATTTTTTCGCCCTTATATGAACGTATTACCGGACTAGTTGCTTTATTTCCGGTCGGGTCACCGGACGAATGCCGGGAATTGAAACAGCCGCAACCGCAATGGCGCCAATTCCCGAAAATCCTGGCAATTATTTTTCAAACTGGTCATCGTGCAGTTAACACATTGCAAAGCATTAGATTTGCGATACTGCTTTCGTATGACATATCCACTTGAGCTTGGTATAGGGAATTTTAAACTGAGCGCGCATTTACTATTTGAAACGCTCTCCTTTGTAATCGGCTTCCGATTTTTTTTATATCTGAAACGAAAAAAGACTGATCCCATTTCAGAATCCAATCGGATATGGATCATCATCAGCGCAACATTTGGTGCATTTTTCTTTTCAAGACTGTTAGGCTCCTTGGAAAATCCTGCCGCCTGGGCACAAGCGAATAATCCATTTCTCTATTTCTATGCAAACAAAACGATCGTAGGCGGATTGCTGGGTGGTTTACTTTTCGTAGAAATCACAAAATACTTTCTGCATGAAAAATCCTCTTCAGGCGATTTGTTTACGTACCCGCTGATACTGGCGCTAATCATTGGCCGCGTTGGATGCTTTACATCCGGAGTATATGAACCTACCTTTGGCAGGGCAACATCTTTACCCTGGGGCATGGATCTGGGGGATGGTATATTGCGACATCCGGTTGCTCTTTATGAAATTATTTTCCTTGCTATACTCTGGTACCTCGTTTATCAACTGGAAAAAAGACAACCTTATAGTATGGGCGTTCGATTCAAATTATTTATGATTGCATACTTGGCGTTCCGATTTATGCTCGATTTTATCAA
>NZ_DAIQRQ010000037.1:17569-50419 GCF_036786105.1 Ohtaekwangia sp. | reverse complement strand
AAAAATTTCAAGAGCTTGTAACTTTCAAAAAGAAATTCGGACATCTTCAAATACCAACGACAACGACAGAATATCGCCCCTTACACACCTGGGCGAAACATCAACGGGAAGCCTACCATGCAGGGAGTATTTCGAAGGATCGATACGATCTCCTTGATGGTATTGGATTCAATTGGAACCCACCAACAGGTCGCCGAAAATTGAAAAAATAAAGTAATGTCGTTACCTGAAATAGCTTCACTTGAACGTGTAAGCTATGGACAATAATCATATATACTTGGAGTCTTTCCATACTATGTAAAAAAAGTGGGTGATAGAACTACCACCCACTGACGGGAAAAACGCGGCTCATAAATCGCTGTGTACACTGCGCTAACTTGAATTACCTGTGAGGGTTGATGCTCATGGACCAAGCCAATTAACTGTTGCATCGTCTTTTTTTGTTCAACTCGTTGCCAGCTTCAGACATTCAAGAAAAAAATTACGGCGTCCTTAAATATATGCTTTGATGCACGTTCAAAATACAAACTATACATATACCCGCACCCACGCAGCGATGGTCTGCGTTGAGGCAAGATTCATAATAAAGTATTGGCCGGATTCTTTAACCTGAACGCGCGCATCTTTCAACACCGCCTCGTGGTCGAAAAAACCACCTTCCGCCAGATTATCGATGACCTATAAACTGTCTGCTGATGCTCCACGACCGTTCACCATCACCGACATTGCATCGGTGCTGGGCTACTCCGAACCGGTTGCGTTTATCCACAGCTTCAAAAAATGGCATGGCCATCCGCCTCAAAAAATGAGAGACTTCGAACGGGTGGCGCGTTAACCGATTTTCGTCCGCGGCCGAAGAGCTCTGTCGCCTATTTATAAAACAAAAAAGTCACCTGCCGAAGGCGAATGACAAAGTAGTCAATCATTTAGGCATCTCACTTGATTGATACCATGACTCACATCCTCCTGATATTGCGCGATAGATATGTAGTATATATACTGTGAACTGACATAAGCTGTAATAATAGGGAGGCTCCTCATGCGCTTGTAAAAAAATTAAGCATTACACTCGAATTCCTTTTAATGCACATTATTTCCTACCTTCACATCAGGCGTCGGAAGTGATTGCTTGGAAGTTTACTAATGAAATGAAAAAGCCTCAAATCTTTGCAGATTCAAGGCTTTGAGAGGTCTCGAGCGGATTCGAACCGCTGTAGGAGCTTTTGCAGAGCTCAGCCTAGCCACTCGGCCACGAGACCATAAGTTGTGTGATTTACTTCCTTCGCGTGTGAGTGTGTTCTTTACAAGGCACAAAACTATAAAAATCAATCGTGATTACAACCGTGTTTTAAAAGAAAAGGTGACTGAAGATTTCAGTCACCTTTTTCAATATATAGTCGTGCTTATTCAGCTTTTGACTCACCACCAGACATCTTCTCTTTCAGCGCGCTTAACGCTTCAAGATCTCCCAGTGTAGACTTTTCAGTCTGCTGGTTGATAGACTGGATCGATGCACCTTTTGAAGGAGCTTTCTTGCCACCTTTTGCACCGGCTGCAGGTTTCTCTTCTTCTGCAGACCAGATCGCTTTGTGCGACAATACAATTCTTCTGTCGTCTTTAGAGAACTCCAGCACTTTGAAGTCGAGTGATTCTCCCACTTCAGCTTTGCTGTTGTCTTCTTTCGCTAGGTTCTTGGCAGCTACGAAACCTTCGATACCGTACGGCAATTCAAGTACAGCGCCTTTATCGTTCTTGTTAATGATAGTGGCTTTGTGTACTGAACCGATTGTAAACACAGTTTCGAATGTATCCCAAGGATTCTCTTCGAGGTGCTTGTGGCTCAATGCCAATCTGCGGTTAGCAGCATCAAGTTCAAGTACTTGTACTTCCATAGACTCTCCTACTTTCACGAATTCAGAAGGATGCTTGATCTTCTTCGTCCAGCTCAGGTCTGATACGTGTACAAGACCATCAATACCTTCTTCAAGCTCAATGAAGAGACCGAAGTTGGTAAGGTTACGAACGATTCCTTTGTGTTTCGTACCAACAGCATATTTAGTAAGAACATCCTGGCGTGTCCAAGGATCTTCAGTAAGTTGCTTGATACCAAGTGACATCTTGCGTTCTTCGCGATCGAGTGTCAATACAACAGCCTCAACTTCGTCACCCACTTTCATGAAGTCTTGCGGGTTACGCAAGTGCTGTGACCAGCTCATTTCACTTACATGGATCAGGCCTTCAACACCTGGTTGCAATTCAAGGAATGCACCATAGTCAGCCACGTTAACGATCTTACCTTTTACTTTAGAACCTACCTGGATATCAGCAGCCAGTGCATCCCAAGGATGAGCTGTGAGTTGCTTCATACCCAATGAAATTCTCTTCTTGTCTTCATCGAAGTCAAGCACAACCACTTTAACGGTTTGATCAAGCTTGAGTACTTCTTCCGGATGGTTGATGCGGCCCCAGCTGATATCGGTAATGTGGAGAAGTCCGTCTACGCCACCAAGATCGATGAACACACCGAAGTTTGTCATGTTCTTGATAACACCTTCCAATACCTGACCTTTTTCGAGGTTGGTAAGAATAGCGGCCTTCTGCTGTTCGAGGTCTTTCTCGATCAGTACTTTGTGCGATACAACTACGTTGTCGTTGGTGTAGTTGATCTTCACCACTTTCACTTCGATGTTCTTGTTTACATATACATCGAAATCGCGAATAGGCTTCACATCGATTTGTGAGCCTGGCAAGAATGCCTCGATTCCGAATACATCTACGATAAGACCACCTTTGGTTCTGCGTTTTACAAAACCTTCGATTACCTCATCTTTATCCAATGCATTTTGTACATATTCCCAACCTTTTACCAGCTTCGCTTTTCTGCGGCTGAGTACGAGCTGACCCATTGCGTTTTCACGCTCTTCAATGAAGAGATCAACTACATCACCTATTTTCAGGTTAGTCATTTCCTTGAATTCAGCCAGCGGTACAAGACCATCTGACTTGAAGCCGATGTTCAGGATCACATCGCGGTCGTTGATACCTACAACGGTACCTTTCACTACTTCACCTGTGTTAACAGATGTAACCGTGCCGGAGTACATTTTCTCCATCTCCGCGCGCTTCTCTTTTGAATATCCTTCTCCAAAACCTTTAGAGTCGAATGCTTCAAAGTCGAACTGACCAGGGATTTGTTTTTCGTACTTCGCTTTCTTTAATTCCGAAACCGGGATGGCTTCAGTAGTGATTTCTTCTTTTTGAGAAGATCTGATTTCTGCCAACGGATCATCTTCGTCAACGTCCATCTTTTTTGCTTTCGAAATACCACCTTTAACAGGTTCATTCGTTGAAGCAGGTCTTCTGGGATTGCTACCAGGTTTTTGTGCTTTCGCCATTGTAATTGCCCTTGTGTATACATGCAACAACCGGACATCGCTGTTGCAACTTTGTTTTACATTTCCCTGAGCAAAGTGCTCAAGGCCCCATTCAACCGAACAGGGGTGCAAAGGTACGTAATTATGATCAGCTATTCTCTACAAGGTTAAAAGTTTACAGCCTTAAAGCTAAAAAACCCCGCTGGCAAGTTGCCAGCAAGGGTTTTCAGGGGGTTGGGAAAAATCTTTATGGAATATCTTCAAATTTAAGTGTTCCAATTGCATAGTTGATCAACAACCGCTGGAACATGAGCGTAAATTTTGAACTCTCAAAATCGCTTTGTGCTTTTACATAGGCCTGTGTCGAAACCGTAACCTGCGTGATGTCAGTTATACCCAACTCATAGCGCTCACGCTCCATTTTGTAGGAAGTTTCGGCTGCCCGAAGCTGAGCACTGGCAGCTTCGTAGTTTGTTTTGGCATCGTTAAAATTCTGAAAAGCACGGATCACATCGGTTTGCACGGTTACTTCGACATTCTTTTGCTGAATCTTCGCATTCTCGTACGTAACCTTGGTTTGTGCCACCTGCGAGCGGTACAGTAAGCCGTTGTAGATTGGTATGGTTAAGCTAAAACCGTAACTGAGCTGCGTATTGTCTTTGGCAAACTGATCGTTGAATGATCGGTTCGATTCCCCATGCACATAGTTATAGCGCGATCCATAAGAACCACCAAAATAGATGCTTGGCAGATATTTACCTTTCAGTGCCGAGTACCCGAAGCGTGCGGCCTTCTGAGTATACCCGGCTTGCTTCAGATCGCTTCTCCGGTCAATCGCCGTAGCATACATTTCCTGGAGCGACAGGCTGTCGATCATAACAGTGTTCATATCCCAGTCAACATCGGCAATCTCAAACGACAATGGGTCTACCTGCAGCGTCAGCGCCAATGTAGCCTTATCATTCTTAAATGTATTTCTCGCTCTCACCAACGTGAGTTCTGCGTTTTTTACCTGATACTCCTGGTTATACAGATCGGCTTCGGCTTTACTGCCAACGTCTACCTGGGCTTTGATCTGATCGTATTGAACCTTTTGCGTATGCACGTTTTCTTCATTGATGCGCACCAGACGCAAATCGAGCAGACATTGCAAAAACTGGTTTGAAATATCACGGATTACATCCTGCGTAGAGCGATTTACTTTATGGAGTTGCGCTTCGTTAACGTTGTTCGCCTGACGATAATAGTTCACATACATCAATCCGTTGAACACAGGCATGCTGGCACTGATCGAACCATTTACATAGTCGATCACACCGTTTACTACCTCACCACGGTTCTGGTTGAAAGAGTTACCATCGTTACGATAGGCGCTTCCCTGTGCCTGTACACTGGGGCCGAGTTGCAACAAACTCGAGGCTTTATTCAGTTGGGTATATTCCAGCTGATTTTTCTGCTGGTTCAACACCACGTTGTTCTCCAGGCCAATCTTTACAGCGTCTTTAAAAGTAAGGGTAGCCACAGGTTGTGTCTGCTGCAACTGAGCATGTACTGTAAAGCCTATACCGCAGAGTATATATGCTAAAAGTCTCTTCATCTTATTGTGCATTTACCATTACTTTCTCATCGGCCACAATGGCGCCGTCTCCTACACGTACAATGCGCTTGCCGTATTGTGCATTCTCTTCCGAATGTGTCACCTGAATGATGGTGATGCCTTCATCGTTCAGCTTCTTGAAAATTTCCATGATCTGCTTGCCCTGATCAGAGTGCAGGTTACCGGTAGGTTCATCAGCCAGCAATAATTTTGGCTGACCAACAATGGCGCGTGCTATACCCACAAGTTGTTGTTGTCCGCCGCTGAGTTGTTCGGGGAAAAGATCTTTCTTCGCCACCATGTTAAAGCGGTCGAGCATTTCTGCTACCATACTTTTGCGCTGGCTGCCGCTTACACCCTTATACAGCAGGGGTGTTTCTATATTTTCATATACCGTTAATTCATCAATAAGGTGATAGGCCTGGAAGATGAAGCCGATATAGTTTTTGTGCATGTCAGACTTCTGCTTCTCTTTCATCTTGTGTACGGGCTCATCGAAGAAGTAATATTCTCCTGCAGAGGCCTCGTCCAGCATACCGATGATGTTCATTAGTGTAGATTTACCGGCACCGCTGGGGCCCATGATGGTTAGAAATTCTCCCTGTTCAACATCGAGGTTTACACCTTTCAGGATAAAAGTGCGCTGGAACCGTGAATCCACGTACTTGTCGATATCGCGTAGTTTAATCATAGCGTGTTGATAAAGTCACCTGGCAAAAACAAACGTTGCACAGATTACTTCAGCCCTTTGCGAACAATGTGCCAATGACCTTTTGTGCACAGGATGAGTGGAAATGGGATTCTGACTGGAAATGATTCGTCCGCTTGTGCAAAACGGTGTCCTAAATCGGACAGAGATTGATTGAATACTATCGATACTAAAAAACCACCGGATACAAGATCACATCTACGCGCCTGTTCATCTGCATGCCCGAATAGGTCTGGTTGCTATAAACCGGATTTTCAAGTCCCCAGTCTTTGATAGTAATCTTATGCTCCGGGATTTCTTTTTGCAACAGCAGATTTTGAACAGAACCGCTGCGCATTTTGGAAAGCCATTCGTTGAACTCTCTGCCTCCGACCGGATCGGTGTGACTGATCAAATGAATCTGGTATTTCTCCAGCAGGTTGGGAATAGAGTCGAGCCATTCGTACAGGTCTGTGGCTTGTGATTCATCAATCTCATAACTGCCACCACCAAAGAAAATACTCATCCGTATTTCATCTTGCGGCTGATTTTGTGCTTCAACATATACCGGAAGCAGTAACAAGGATATAACGATGTAACGGAGCATGGTGATAAGTTACAAAAGTTTGTTGGGTTTAGTGAGCGCATACCCGGGAAAGGCAATTTATGAATGACAGAAAACGGAGGAAGCGGCCGCCAGCTGCTGGATGTGAGCCGTTATGCGTTACACGTTAACTATTAAATGAATGACGAAGTCAAAACACTTCACTCCCAATCACGCACACACCGCTAGCAGCTCTTAGCCAGAGGCCATTTCACAATAGTTTTCGCAAGTTCTCTAACTGGTCGGCTTCTGCTGCAGGTTTGTCTTTGCGCCACCGGCGGATGCGCGGGAAGCGCAACGCAATACCGGATTTATGACGGGTTGATTTGGCTATACCTTCAAAGGCTATTTCAAAAACGAGCTCAGGTTTTACACTGCGTACGGGGCCAAAGCGTTCTACAGTGTTTTGCTTTATCCAGCGGTCTACTTCGCGAATCTCATTATCGGTAAGTCCGCTATAGGCTTTGGTGAAGGGAACAAGCTGATCGCCATCCCACACGGCAAATGTATAGTCGGTATATAAATTGGCACGTCTGCCTGCACCATGCATGGCATAAATCATTACCGCATCTACTGTAAACGGATCGATCTTCCATTTCCACCAGTCGCCTCTTCTTCTGCCGTTTCGATAAACAGATTCTTTTCGTTTCAGCATGATGCCTTCGCTGAACAGGTCGCGCGCACGAGCACGCTCTTCCGCCAGTTGCTGCCAGGTTTCAAAATATACCAGTGGCGAAAGACGAAGCACGGGATGAGGATTGGCACAAATCTCTTCTACCTTTTTTCTTCGGTCGAGCATATTCCAGTGGCGTATATCTTCTCCCTGCCACTCAAGTATATCGTATGTGATAAATGATACCGGCACTTCTTTCAACAATTTTGCACTGAGTGTTTTTCTTCCGATACGGGTTTGAAGATGATTGAATGACAAGGGACGATCGTCTTTATAGGGCAATATTTCACCATCGATTACCGTGCCATCGGGAAGTACATCGAGCAGGGTAGCAAACTCCGGATATTTATCGGTAACAAGTTCTTCTCCACGCGACCATACAAACAGCTGACGATCGCGAATGATGATTTGTCCGCGTATACCATCCCACTTGTGTTCGGCAAACCATTCATGCGGGTTTCCCAATATACTCACATCTTCTTCCAAAGCATACGCGAGATAAAACGGATACGGCTTGGATATATCTTTCTGCTCTTCTGACAAAAGTAATTCTGCAAAGCTTCCAACATCGGGCGACCAGTTTCCCATCAGTTTGTGCGCCACTATATTTTCACGTGTGCCAGTATGTTTTGCCAGTGCTTTTACCATGAGTTGTTGGGATACGCCCATGCGAAAACCTCCGGTAATAAGTTTATTGAATACGAAGCGTTCGGTTTGATCGAGTCTGTTCCAGGCCCAGAGAACTTTTTCTTTTTTCTCTTCGATCGTTAGCGGTTCAAGTGCGCGAATGAAACCGATCCAGTACGTGAGCGATTCGTCTGATAGTTCCTGCGGCTCGGGAAGCAACAAGGTTATGGTTTCGGCGAGATCTCCTACTACGGCATACGATTCTAAAAATAACCAGGGAGGAAAACCCGACAGCCCGGACGCCCACGTACCCAATAACGTTGTGTTGATGGTTCGTTTAGGCCGGCGATGCGAAAGCAATGCTATAGACCACAGCTTGTCGTGATCTGAAACCTTTTGAAAGTAATCGATCAACGCCTTGATCTTGCCAAGTGTTTTGGTGGTGCGATCGAGATCAGTGAAAAGCTTTGCAAAGTTCTTCATTACGGTCTGGGCTATACGCAGAATGTGTTGATGACTGCTATATCGAAATGTAATTTGTTCATGATTCGATATTATCAGCCAAGGAAATACCTTCTTCGGTTACGGCTTTGTCTGTACCTTCTATCATCTCACCCAACTCACCTTCGTACGTTGTTTTTACCGGGTGCGCTTCGATGCCGGTTTCGTTCAGCCAATGCGAGAACACTTCAGAATAACCGTGTGTTACAAAAACCCGTTCGGCTCCTGTTTCTTTTACAGCCGTATTCAGACTTTTCCAGTCAACATGATCGGATAGCGCAAAACCTCTGTCGGCACCCCTCCTTCTGCGAGCACCACGCAGGCGCATCCACCCGGAAGCAATGCCGAGCGAGTATGGAAGAAACCGACGTATCCACGGTGAGCCTACAGCAGATGGCGGGCATAGTACCAGCGCTCCTGCAAAATCCTGCTTCTTGCTTTCCTTCGTTACACGATGTGTCTCCGGCAGCGATATACCTTGCTGTCGCATCACCTGGTTCACAGCATCTACAGCTCCATGCACTATAATTTTACCAATGGATGAATCTATATTTCTGAGCAGCCGCTGACTCTTTCCCAATGTATATCCTGCCAATACCGATACTTTACCTTCGGCCTGGTTCTGCCTCCACCAGGCATTGATCTCATCGAAAATTTCACGCTGCGGCCGCCAGTTATATACCGGTAACCCAAATGTAGATTCAGTGATAAACGTGTGGCACTTCACTAACTCAAAAGGTTCTGAAAGTCCATCCGGCTCCAGCTTATAATCACCGGTAAATACCCATACTTCGCCATTGTGTTCCACACGGATTTGTGCCGAGCCCGGTATATGGCCTGCCGGATGAAACGAAAACTGCACGCCCGCTATATATACCGGCTTGCCATAGTCGGCTGTTTCGATGGTATCGAGTTTTAACCGGTGGCGAATCACCGGTGCCGCAGATGATGTACACAGGTAATATTTGTGGCCCCAGCTCGCATGGTCGGAGTGGCCATGTGTGATCAGGGCACGATCCACTGGTTTCCACGGATCGAGATAGACGTTTGCCTGCGGGCAGTAAATTCCGCTGCCGGTAAATTCGAGTAAGGCCATGTATAGCGTTGTATATCCTGGTAAACAAATGAGGCGCTAAAAAGATATACCAGCAGC
The DNA here is from genome assembly GCF_036786105.1 of Ohtaekwangia sp. NCBI lineage: Bacteria > Pseudomonadati > Bacteroidota > Cytophagia > Cytophagales > Fulvivirgaceae > Ohtaekwangia > Ohtaekwangia sp. The sequence continues at coordinate 41,202 of NZ_DAIQRQ010000037.1, read as the reverse complement.
AATACAATGTGAGCAACGGCGCTACTTGTGCTTGTTCTCGATGGCTTTAGGCACTTCACAACCTGCTTTCCTGCGCGTATCGGCCAGGTGAAATATCTTCCAGCCATCTTTGCCCTTGTGGAGATGAAAGGCATCTACACCGCAGTGGCTAAAGGTTTTGTCGAGATAAAATGCATAGTCGCACCAGGCTTGTGCAAAGTCGCCATCGATCTGTATCTGCAGATTCCAGATCTCTTCATACCATACCTCTTTATGCGGTGTGCCTACGGCTTTCAGAAATCCATCGAGCGATGATTCGCGGTGTAAAATGGGATTACCTGCCTTATCGCGCGCTACGGTAGCCATGGTAATTTCACTGGAAAAAGTTGAATGTACTAACGCGCTATCGCCTTTCTCCATGCCGAGGAAGAGGTTGGTTATCACCTGCTTTACAGCCTGCTGTTCGGGCGTTAGTTTCTGAGCCCGGGCTTGCGGAAATATACTGATGGTTGCAAGAACAAGAAAGTAAAGATGTTTCATACAGGGTTATTGAGGTTTATGGAAAGATGTGCAAAGCTAATGAGCGACTGAATAACATTTACGTTAACGGCAGAAATGCGCTTCCCGCTTCCAAATATTTCTTACTTTTATCGTTGCTATTTACAACTACTTATGACCCACAAAACGCTCTCCCTGCTACTGCTCTGTGTTGCTATGCCCTTGTGTGGATGGGCACAGACCGATAGTCTTCAGGCTGCGCTTGACACTGCGAAGAATCAATACAGGGTGAAGGCACTGAACGAAATGTTCCGGAAATATCATGAGAACGATCCGGCCAAAGCAGTAGGCTATGCACGTGAAGCGCTTAACCTTGCCACCGAGATCAACGATAAAAAAGGTCTGGCAGCAGCCTATAATAATTTAGGTATCGCATATAAAACGCAGGGCGCACTGGACAAGGCGCTGGAGTATTACCTCACTTCATTACGCACATACGAGTCGCTGAACAATAAAGAAGGTATCGCTACTACCAAGAACAACATCGCCACGATCTATTCCATGAAGCGCGACTTCGGCCAGGCTATGAAATACCTGGAAGATTCCTATACCCTGTTTGTGGAAATGAAGGATGAAGACAAGATCATCCGCTCGATGAACAACCTCGGTAACTTGCACAGCGAGATACAGTTATACGAAAAAGCGATGAACTATTTCCAGCAGGCGGCCCAACTGAGTGAGAAGAAAGGAAGCCTGTATGCCGACCCGTTGATGAACATGGGCAATCTGTACTTTCGGCAGAATAATTATCAGCGCGCTGTAGAACAATATGAAAAGGCGCTTGAACTGGAACGCAAGAACAACAACAAGCTGGGAGCGCTTAACATTCTGGTGAACATGGGCATTACCTACACCAAAGCGAAGCAGCCAAAGCCAGCACAAGTATATCTGACAGAAGCCCTTACTCTGTGCGATGAGTTGCAGGCATATTCCTTTCAGCCTGCCATTTATAAAACGCAAGCCGAAAATTACTCCAACGAGGGCAAGTGGAAAGAGGCGTATGAGTCATTCGCCAGGTATGATGAGGTTCGCGAGAAGATCTACGGTGAAGAGAGTTCACGCAACATTGCACAGATGGAAATGATCATGGAGTTTCAACAGAAAGAGAAGGAGTATGATATGTTGAAGCAACAGGATGAGATCACACAACTGGAGCTGCGCAACAGTCGTCTGTTCATCGTGCTTTTCATACTGGCTGGACTGATTATACTGGGTGGTTTGAATTTTTATTTCAGCAAGAAAAAGATTCGCAGAAAAATATAAACCTAAACAGGTCACCTACATCGTTTGCATAGAACGATTTGAACGCTATATTCTTCAGCAACGCACTCTGCTTTTTCTTATTTTCTGATAATTAATTTTTACAAACAAATCCTTTCACGGTTAGGGTGCAACTTATACCTTTGCTCTCGTTAAACAATTACACACCATGTTTCAACAGTTCATCGGAGACGGAGCTAATATTTTTATCGCAATTGTAGCAGTGTTGGTAGGTTTTGCTACTGCCCTGGGCTACATCGACTTCCTTAAAACAAAGAAGGAACAGAAGAAAGATTAATGCAGATCAGTCGCTATAAAATATAAAGCCTTGATGCTGCGGCATCAAGGCTTTTTTGTTTTACAGTGGTGCTGTTCTTCATTATTCCAGTGTTAGCACCTAGAAAGGCGACTTATATTTACTCTGCCAGTCTTCCCACTTGGTATTTTTGTAGTGCCCTTCACCAATGAATTGGGCAATCATGTGAAACTCAGGCGCCTGCCGGTAGCCAGGGAGTGGTTGAATCATCCGGAAATCTTCATCCAGGAAAACCACCGTTGGGTAGCTCATCTGGTTATTCAGTAACGCTGCTGCCAGTTGGTGATAGCCGCTTCTGCCACTCTCTATAAACTTGAATGTAGTTCCGTTGAACACTACATCTTCGCGTTGCTCACCATTGAATTTTACCGGATAAAATTTCTCGTTCAGCAACTGCGCTACTTTCGGATCACTGAAGGTGTTCTTATCCATCACCTTGCACCATCCGCACCAGTCGGTATATACATCGATGAAAATCGGTCGCTTGGTTGTCTTGGACTTTTGCATCGCTTGCTCGAATGTCATCCAATGCACGGGGCCCTCTGCTGTGTGACTCGATTGGCCCATCGATGTCATCAAAGTGATTGCCACCAAGCCCGCGATGGCTGCAGCCATTATTCCCATTTTTCTCATGTGATCCATTTTTTTATTGTTCATCCTCGTGAGAACGTTCTTCTTCAGTTTATACTTTAACAAATCTAGCCATAAAAGAGATCAAACCCGTTATGTTAATCTTTTCTGGCCAATCGACAGTAACCTTTCCAGATAAAACGGGTAATCTCTGTACGAAAATACCCATCGGTTATGTACGCAACTGAACGCTCTTTACGCATCAAACCCAATAATCAGACCAAAAAGCTGGTTTTTGGTGCTGGCACAGCATTCGTAAAGAAGAGTTCCGTGAAAAGACGCTTTACATATCGCGAGTTTACCCTCCTCATTGGCATTGTGGTGGCGTTGATCGTTATGTTCACCTTGTTCCGGATGAAAACTTCCGAGCGGACTGCTAACCGTCCTGTAAACTTTGCGTTACCCCAGATTACCGTTGTAACCGAAAGCCTTTTAAAAGAAGTGGTCGCGAAGATCTCCTTGGACTAATCACCTGCGGGGAGCTTCCTTCAAATTAAAATAATCGCGGTTGAGATTGAACACCAGCGAGAAGCGGTTCCGATAGATCGATGTAATCTCGGTGCTTGAGATGGGAATCTGGTATCCATAAAAAATATCGGCAAAGCCGAGAATGGTAAGTCCTACCTTAGGCGTCACCACCCACGACTGCCGGTTGGCTCCTTCGCTATTATAATTATGATCGATGAAATACGTCATATCCACTGCGGCACCGAATATACCGGCTGTAAATTCGTATCCGGCCTTGGGGCCTAACAGCAGGTTGCTGTTATCTACAAATATATCTACCGTCATATACGGCCCCTTCGAGGCGAGGCTTAGCGGATGTTTATATATATTCTGCCAGTATAAACCTGCTTCAACAAAAGCGCGGTCTTGCATGCCTGCACCGATCTTGGGAACAAGTCGTTGTCTGGTCCAGTAATGTTGAAAAGGCTTTGAGCTTAATGAATCTGCTGGCTGGGCAACCAGCATGGTTGTACAGAGAACAAGAAGTGTAACCAGCAAACTTCTTCCAACTGATATGCTACGATCTGTATGCATAGTAATGCAATATAACTTCTATCGCTCGTTTAATAGCTTCGTTGATCGGGAAAAAATCCCGTGCCAGCTCGAAGTCAATCGCGTGGAGCTGCATGTAGTAATTGCTCATGATGGGCAGCCTTTCTCCCTGCTCAATGCGATGTGCGGCGCGCTGGTAATTTTCAACTTGCTCCGTCTTGATAATCTGGCATGTTACAAGTTCAGACCGCCCATACTTGTTGGTGCGGGCTGAATAACCAAATAACCGGCAGATCAATCCGCGGTGTTTATACTCCGAACATAGCCCGGCTCCATTTTGTGCAGGGTTCAGGATCAGACACAGTGAGGTATCGCCTGTGCGAAGTTTTTCAAACCAGGTATCGGCAAGGCCTTGTTGATAGAGGTAATGTGCAAAGGGAAGGAACTCAAGAATGGTAGCTTCAATATCGGCTTTGTAACAACATTTGCCACAGCCCCAGGCACAATGAAGATCAGACCACGCCTGAAAGGATGCTATGTCGTGATCCAGTTTTTCAAATACGCTTTCTACTGCTTTTACCTTTTCTTCCAGCTCCATGGTGCAAAGGTAGAAGAAAAGCATGGCTTACCCGTATTATTTATGCTTGCTTCTCGCCCGACATATATTTGCCAAGGCTATAGGTAGCGCTTTTGCGAATGGTATTGCGAACCATGGGGCTCCATCCCAGAAACAAGCCGGGAACGCCCAGTGCCTGGCGCGACCAACGCCAAAGATTAAATGAATCCTGGTGACGAAATATCTTGCCATCTTTAAATTCAAACGAAGCGTGGATAACGTTATGCACAGGCCGGCCCGTCTTCGAAAAAATATACCACGCTTGCCAGGTACAGGTGCCGTTGTTCCCACTTACATTGATATCCGCAAACGAAGCACGCATATCCTTTGCAGAAGTAAGCAACATCTGCCACATAGCTTTTACCTGTGCAGCGTTGAGGTGTTGAAACACCGGGTCTGAAAAAGTTGCCTGTGGATGGTAGCAATCCTGCATGGTAGCATAGTCGCGGTTCTGAAAAGCAGTATAGAATTGGTGGATCAGGGCTTCGTGTGAGCTCATGGCGCGGTTGTTTACGTGGCACTAAAATACCCGGATCAGCCGATTCATGAAATACCCCATAAGGTATAGCGCTATATTTATTTTCGCTCGTATAGCACCGAGACCAAACCTGTGTTATACGTTTTCGTTTCGCGAAGTATAAAATATTTACGCTCCTGTACATCGCGGAACAAAGGTTTTCCGCTACCCAGAACAATCGGGTGTATCGATAACCAGATCTCATCCACCAGGTTTGCATGAAGGAACGCCGTAGTGAGGCTTGCTCCACCAAACAACCATATATCTTTACCCGGCTGGCTCATGATCTTCTTCGCTTCCTCCACACCATCGCCCTGCACAAGTGTTGCTTCTTCCGGAACTTCTGCTAATGTGTTGGAAAATATATAGCGTTTTTTCAAAGGAAATATATAGTTGCTGGCAACTTCAAAACTTTTACGACCGTAGAAAATTGCGTCAATGCGTTTCAAAAAATCTTCCATGCCATAATCCTGATCGGTAAAACACCAATCGTATTCACCATTAGGTCCTTCTATCAATCCATCGAGGCTTACTGCTACTCCTAAAATGATTTTGCGCATGTATATACAATATGTTAAGCTCTATATAACAACAGAAACACTGCCGACAGCTCTCGCTTCGCTTTGTGTTCGCGAGCTGCTTTGCGTTGCGTATGCCCCTGTGAAGAATACGCAATAAACATCCCGACCATCGCCACCAGGATGCCGATCAGTATAATTATCTTTCTCATGGTGTTCTTATTCACGTTTAAAATAATTTACGCATACATCAGTATACTTACTTCTTACTTCTTACTTCTTACTTCTTATTTCCTACTTCTTACTTCCATCTCCTCCTACACCACCCCCACCTGTATCTCCACCACATTCGCTTCGGGATTGTGAAAATCTGCATTCACATATATCTCACGATTAATTGCATTGGGAGTCAGCTTATGTTCGGCTATAAACTGCATGAGCTTTCCATAACTGTCTGGAATATTACTCCACTCGCCCTCATGCGTAATGGAAGCACATCGAAACAGTTCCGTGCGCTTGAAGTGAAACTCGCCATCATAATCGCGCGACACATCCGCTACCGGTAAAGCTATCTCCAGTGTAAAAGGCTTCGATTCATCGCCGGTAAATCCGAAGTAATGCCAATGCACCGGACCTGTAATAGCCAGTTGTTGTTGCACGGCTTCCTTGAAAAGCTGCTGCCCGACAGGCAAAAACTTATATAACTCACTTACCTTAGTCTCTGCCCTGAAAAAAAGGAAGTTGATGGGTTTTACTTCTTGTATTTTCATGTGATGAAGGTTTTTGTTTCTGGTGCCAATCAACTACCGGTATATGACAGCGGTGTGTCAGCAGTTATAAAAAATTATTCTTCTGACTCCAGAATTTTCTTTAACCGGAAAAGATCGCGGGCGCGCTCGTGCAAAAATTTGGTAGCCGCAAAAGGCTCTACCGGTGTATACATCGAACGCGGCCTTACCTGCACGGTAAGCTTCATAACGGTGCGTTGCTCATGCTGTTCAAACTCCCACGTGCTGGCAGCCGTAAATAATTGATTCTCTGTCAGCACAGATCGCTTTTGATAGGGTATAAACTCTGTGATCTGGCAAATGGCATACGCATTGTTACCAGTATCTCTCAATACTTCTTTATACTGCGCGCCAGAAGTGTTTCGCTCGTGGCCGAGCCATTCTGTTTCAGCAACTTCTGTTTGCCAGGTGGCATTGTTGTTGATGTCAGACACATAATTAAACAAAGCCCTTACCGGCCAGTTAATTTCGATTTGTTGATAGATGGATTGCATACGACCGCTGATTTATGCATACAAAGCAACACCCTATAGCTGACAGCCCTATGTCAGGAGTTTTTCAGAAGATTTTCTTTTTCCACACTCGCTGTTATCTTGCTGTGAGCCATCCTCCTAAAAGGCTTTTTGCATGAAGAAAATTATTCAACTCGAAGAATTTGCATTGTTTCTCACAACATTGATCCTGTATCCATTGCTGGGATTAGGTTGGTGGTGGTTTGCAGCATGTATTCTCTTGCCCGATTTGAGCATGTTAGGATACCTCCACAATGCCCGCACCGGAGCATGGACCTATAATTTTTTCCATCACCGTGGCGTAGCCATTGCTGTTGGCCTGGCAGGCTATGCGCTCGGAAATATAGTGACCGAATTTATCGGCCTGATTCTATTCTCGCATATTGCCATGGACAGAATGATGGGCTATGGATTAAAGTATGAAACGGGATTCAAGTTTACACACCTGGGTGAGATTGGCCAGAAGGGAAAATAAAGAAAAGGCACCGTTCAGTACCAGTGTCCTGATACGGTGCCTGTATATAAAGTTAATGAAGTGTTGAATTACAGACTGGCAGCAGTCTTTACTTTGAACAGCGACTTGTATGCATCGCGGTACGCCCAAGCCAGGAATAAATTGAGGGCGAGAATAACAATGCCCATCGGTGCTCCTTCCGGTGCAAGAATGGTGTGATACAAGAGTATATTTAAACTGATAGGTGCCAACACTACTAACGACAGCGGTACCAAAGCTCCCACCAGTAATAAGGCTCCGGTTATTACTTCAATAACTTTTATCAACGGGAAAGTATAACCGGACTGGAACAATCCTGTCATATAAGATTGAGCTGTTTCACTCAGCACGGGTTGCGGCATCGGAAGAAAATGGAAAAAGAAGTTCAATCCGAATACAAAGTATAACAACCCGAGTATAACGCGTGCGGCTACTACCGCTATAGATTTCACTTTAGACATATTATTTTCTATTTATAGTAACTATCATGTATGGTTATGCATTGACACTCTCCTCTTCAAACACAGGATAATCGATAAGACCTTTTGCATCGGCTGAGTAGAAGGTGGAAACATCCAGTTTGATATTGAGTGGCAATCCCTTGCGGAGACGCTCTACGAGATCGGGATTGCTGATAAATGGTCTGCCAAACGCTACAAGATCAGCAGAGCGTGAAGCCAGATCTTCTTCTGCGCGGGCCAATGTATAGCCTCCGCTCAGAATCAGCGTATTCTTGAATTTTTCGCGAATCACTTTCTTGATACTCAGCGGAACTTCCGGTGCTCCCATCGCACTATGATCAACCAGGTGAATATATACCAGCCCGATGTCGTTTAGTTTTTCAGCGAGGTAAGTATAGGTAGCATCAACCTCTGCGTAGTATGGCATGGCGTTGTGTGCTCCGTATGGCGAAAGACGGATACCTACTTTTTCGCGACCAATCGCGAGTGCAACGGCTGCTGCTACTTCCAACACAAAGCGGGCTCTGTTCTCGATGCTGCCACCATAATTATCGGTACGTGTATTGGAGAAAGGCGAAAGGAATTGTTCGAGTAAATAGCCGTTGGCACCGTGAAGTTCCACGCCATCGAATCCTGCTTCGATCGCATTCTTCGCAGCCTGCACAAATTCATTTTTGGTTTCTTCCAGTTGTGCCGGTGTTAATTCCTGTGGAACCGGATGTTCTTTTTTGCCTTCCTGGTCAGTCCACATTTCGCCGGCAGCAGCAATGGCAGAAGGCGCTACCAACCGTGCTCCTTGCGGCAAGTTCAAGGGGTGACCGATACGGCCTGCGTGCATTAACTGCGCGAAGATTTTTCCGCCCTTTTCATGCACGGCGGTTGTAACGAGTTTCCAGCCTTTTACTTGTTCTTCCGAAAAGAGACCCGGCATACGCGCATACCCAAGTCCGTTGGGTGAAGGAGAAACACCTTCTGAAATAATAAGGCCGGCTGCAGCACGCTGTCCGTAATAAGAAGCGATCAATGCATTGGGAATATTATTAATGGCACGAAGGCGCGTCATCGGAGCCATCACAATGCGGTTGCTTAAGGTTGTTTCTCCCAGCTCATAAGCGTTAAAGGCGATTTTGGTACTCATAGGAATGAATGTGGTTTAATTAATACATTTAAATATTTCGATATATCATTCTAAAAAAAGAGCCCGGATTTTCAGGCTTTGTATTGCTAAAAGCGAAAGTGCGTCTCTTTAGTTCATCGATACATTGAAATTCTTCAATATATTTTCAGAAAAAATTTTCGTCACACGAATTTAAATTGATTAATGCAGCCTGTGTATTCCTTCAGCAGCTTCTCATTCAGGATATATTTGTGATTTCTGCCCTCTTTTTCAGGCTCTACTAAGCCGGCTTCAATCAAAACTTTGATGTGGTGGCTCACAGAAGGCTGTGCCAGGTCAATTTCTTCCTGTATCTGCGAACAATGGCCACAGCCACCCTTTTTCGAGATATGCTGAAGTATCTTCAGGCGGTTGGTATCTCCCAACGCCTTCGATATCTTCTCTATTTGTTTTGCACTGAGTGCCATATATTTTATTGAAAGATGTAAATATATCAATCACCAATAAGTACGCAAACCGACAGGTAAAAGTTCGGGGAACGCTGGTCGTTACGTTAGCCGTTATCCGTTACAAGTTAATCGTTAATGGACGTTTCGGGTAACGTGTAACGATTAACGGACAACGGTTAACCGATATGAAGCCGGTGCTGCGTCCAGCGGGCCATGTCGCGTTCGTAGTGCGTGATCAATACCAGCGTTGTGTCTGCATGAAGATGCTCCTGCAAATAACGGCTCACGCGTTCTTTCGCAATGGGGTCAAGAAACTGGAAAGGTTCATCCAGCAACAGTAATTCTTTATCAGTTAAAAGTACGCTGATGATGAGCATCAATTGCAGTTGTCCTGACGACAAATGTTTCACAGGCTTGCTGAGAAAAGCGTCTGCTTCAAAATACGTAACGATATCATTTAGCTTCTGTCGCGATACTCCCCGATGTTGCTCCAGTATATATTCGTGACCCGTCATGGTAATGTGCTGCGGACTCAGGTAGCTCGACAGCTCCGGGCCGAGGTAATTGATTCTGCGTTTGATATCCCATATTGATTCACCACTGCCTCTGCGTTTACCAAACAAATATACCTGCTGGCTATAGGCCATGGGGTGATCTGCAAAGATCAAACTGAAGAGTGTTGTTTTACCCGAACCATTTGGTCCTGTAAGTGCCCAGCGTTCGCCTTTATATATAGTCCAGTTCAGATCGCGGATAATATCACGTTCACCATACCGGATGGTAACGTTCTTCATCTCCACCACGGCTATACCATTGCCTGCAGGTAATGATGTAATGGGCGGTGGAGGTAATTCGTTTTGAGATACTACTTCCGCTATAGCATGTATAGCACCATTCTTCAACACAAGTTTCCGGTTGATCACAGCCGGCAAGTGATGCTCATGATCTGCAACCACAATCGAAATACCCTGTGTGTGTGCAAGGTGATCGAGAAATGAAATAAGATCCTCCCGACTTCCATGATCCAATCCCTCGAAGGGATAATCGAGCAACAGAAGATTGGGCAACGCATGCACCAGACTTTTCAGTATCAACACTTTCTTTAACTGTCCGTTGGAGAGTCGTGTTACTTCGAGATCGAGCAGGCGGTCAATATTAAAACTCGGTGGAAAATCTAATATATGCAGGCGGTGTACATCATCGCCAAACAGATCGCGCACGCATGGAATACGCTCATCCCCGATCGAATAATAGCGTTGCTGGTAAAACAACTCCTGGTTCTTCAGAAAGGTTTGTATGGCATGCGCCGGTATATATAGTATTTTCTTTTTGCGCTCGGCATACCGTTCATCCCAGCTGCTGCCCTGTATAAAATCGTAAATCACTTCACCCTGCACGGGATGTGTTACTCCTGCCAGTAATTCCAGCAACAGCGTTTTACCACTGCCATTGTCGCCACACACCACCCAATGCTCCTGCGAACCGATCGTCCAATTAAGATTTTCGAACAGTCGTTTGCCTGACTTTATTACGCCTATATTTTGGAGTTGAACCATGCAACAAAACTAAGGAGCGCAGGGTAATTTAAAAGCACAACGGGGGCTATACCTGTAAAACTATATATAAAGTTACAAGCTGCTGGCTTCTGGTTGCCAGGCATGGGAGTAGTGATTGGGTGTGGGAGAAAAAGTAACAGGGTTACCGTTGGTTATAAAATGGTATAACATATAAAATAACGGTGATATAAAATGCTGATTTTATCGGAGCAAACATTAAACGCCTTGATTATAAATTTGTTAGTAGTAAATTGAGTAACCGTTACACGTATTTGACTCATGGAAAACGAAAAGCTGGAGTTCTTCAAACTCGATGAGATCGACCGAAAGGTACTGCTTTGGTTACTGGCTCATGTTCCTCAAAAATCAGTTATTGCCTGGATTGATTACGTTGCCATTGAATACCGGCAAAGTAAAGCTGTACTTATTGACAGTGAAAAGCTTCTGACCGAAATGCAGGACGAGGTATTGCAACGACCGGATGACAGTTTCAGGGTATAGCACATAATTTATTGAATCTGGCCAGTCTTTATTTCAACCTGACATAGTGTTGTTATCTGTTACACGTTATCCGTTAACGTGTAACGGCTATAAATTCCATGCATGTTTGCAAAGTAGCTTCATCGCGTAATATGCGCACGTGCCCCAGCCCTGCTGTTATTTTCAATGTAGCGTGTGGATAGGCGTTACTTAATAATGTTGCATTGCGAATTGAGATTTCTTTATCATGCTCGTCATGCAGAATAAGCCAGCGTGTGGCAGGATTTAAACGGGTAGCAAAGTATGCTGCCGTAAGCTCATGAAACGGGCGATTGAATGTACGGTATATATAATTCCTGAGATGTCCAATTGCTTTCGCCGATGCATGAAGACGTGCCGCATATTCGTGCAATATTTCCTCGGCGTCTGCGGGTGTGGCAATGGTAACGAGTGTGTTTACCGGCAGTCCTTCTGCTAACGCAAATACAGTGGCAGCACCGCCAATCGAGTGAGCTATAATAGCTTCTATCTTTTTTACATGTGCGTGGAGTGCATGAATGGCATCTTTAAATTCCACAATGTTGGTGCGCTTGCCGGGAGAGTTTCCGTGAGCCGGTGCATCAAACGCTATAACCTGATAACCGTTGGCTGTAAAATACTCAATGAAACTTCTGAATTGTCCTGCACGACCAGCCCAGCCATGTACCAGCACAATGGCAGGTCCGCGGCCCCATGTATATACCTGCACCGACAGATGTCCGGCCTGTACTGTATAGGTCTCTGCCCGTTGCAATACATTTTGCTCGGCTTCCGGTATAGCAAACTTCCAGGGAGTAAAGAATCGTTTGGTAAAGAACGATCGCGCATAGCGTGGAGCAATAGCTTCCAGCACCGGAAACATGCGCTGCATAACCAGCAGGTTCCAGGGGAGGCGTGGTTTCCTGGAAGGGGATAATAATGTTGTTGCTGTTTTACTCACACTGGCTGAGATTGATACATTTTCCATGATCATAGTACATGAAGTTTAACTACGACACCTTTTGTTTTATGATTGATGGTGCAGTTTAACACAACGGTGTAGGTACCGGCCGCTGCTGACGGTGTAGTGGTGATAACAGCTGCATAAGCCGCAACATCGTCTTGATGTTGATCAAAGCTCACACGCACACCCTCCGGTAATTGTGATGCTATGCCGAGTGTTGCTTCTCCGCGCTGAAAGCTTTTTGATCGTATCACTTTCAGATCAAGCGTTACCTGGTTTCCAGCCTTTACTTCTACTGAGTTCGTTGCTGACTTCATCACAAATTCTTTCTGTGGAGCATCGACCGACTGGGCCTTCAGCGAAAGCGAGCCTGCAAGCAAAAGAAGTATACCGAGGAGCTGTTTCATGCGCTTCAAAAATTATAGTTAAATCAAAATCTTCGTTGACAAAGCGAAGGTATAGCGTAGAGTATAGTCGACTGTCAAGAGAAAATGCATGGATTTTTTGGAGGCGATGTGTTAATTTTAATTCATACTACAACCTTAGAGTATAGTCTACGGTCGTTAAACACTTTGCTTATGCTGATCGGAGAACTTTCACAGAAGACCAATTTGTCGCGGCACACCATCCGGTTTTATGAAAAACTGGGATTGATTGAAGTGCCTGAAGAATCGAGGCGAAAGAATAATTACAAGGAGTATCCGGAAGAGACGCTGAGCCGCATTAATGCTATTAAAGAGATCACGGCCAAAGGATTTACCCTGAAAGAAGCACGCGGCATTATTACACTGGTAAATGCAGGGACGCTGGATGCTGAACGGGGAAGGAAATATCTGACCCGTAAGCTCAAAATGGTAGAACAACAGATCGATGATCTGCTGCGCACCAAACAAAACCTGGAACACATGATTGCTGAATGCGGTACGGAGATGTGCGAAGTAGCGAAACTTGTGCACGGAAAGAATTACGAACCACAGGTACATTAAAAATAAGGCCGGTCTGCCTCGGCAAACCGGCTGAACAACATCCGGGATTTGGGCTCCTAGCGATTGTCTTTTTCCGAATCTTCACAAACAAACTCCACAAACTCTTTCCACTCGGATGGCGAAGGAGCATTGTTCTGAAACAATTTCATTAACTGCGCTACGATCTCGGGGTGAAGCTTGAAAGCATCTACGATACTCGTTATAAATTCTATTTCACGGTCGTTTACCAGGCTATCGGCGTAAATGATCTGCATGAGGTCATACAGCATGTTCATGCGATTGTTAATAGACTCCGGCAGGAATATATCGCAGGTTCCAGGGTTCTCGATCAACTCGTTTATCTGCCATTCTTTCAATCCACGTTTCGTACCGATCTTTTGGATCAGGCTCTTCTCTTCGTCATCCAACTGCCCGTCCGATGACGCAAGACAGATCAGGTTTCTCAAATAGTTACGTTTGTAACTGGTGCGCTGATGTTCAAAGAAAGTTGTCATGGCAAATTCTGGTCTCTTTTGACATCACTTTACAAAAGCGACACCAACCGCTGTCACCTGTTGATTTTTTGCCCCAATCATTTTCAAAATGTTTTAAAAAACATGGTTTTCAAGGGCATGCTCATTGATTCTAATAATATATGTTTCACTTTATATCGCATGTAAGATCTAAGGGCAATTCGCAGAAATTTCCAAAATGGGAAATAAACTTAGAAAACCGTTCAACACTGGAACACTCAATTTGCCCTATTGAACGATCATTACAGCATTTCGACGAGGGTCCTGGTAATGGCCCCGCGTGAATAGGCCTGATACCCGGAGGGCTGTATAGTATTTCCGGGGCGCTTCCAGGCTTCCAATTTCTCCATAATAAATGCCTGTATAGCAGCCGCGTGACTTCCATCGATCATGACGCCAGCACCTGTATGGTTCAATAGCATAGCGGCATCACCTTGCTCAGGACCAATTCCTAACACGGGCAAACCGGTAGCCAGGTATTCAAACAGCTTTCCGGGCATGTATCCTTCTGCATCTTTATACCCCGTAAGCACCAGCAGCAGAATAGCCGACTCACCATAAAGTTTCATTAATTGCTTATGGGGTATAGTAGGTGTGAACGTTGTTATTTTTTTCAGCACATCATCGTTTTGCACAAATGCTTTGAAATCAGGGTGCACTTCTCCTACAAAATCAATCACTAATTCACTTCGCAAGGCTGTTTGTTGCAAAAGCAGATTTTTGACCGCGAGCATGAATGGACGCGGGTCACACTTCTCATTCACAATGCCAGCATGGCGAAGAATAAATTTTTCATGCTTCATGATCGCAAGGTTTTTGAAATCCTCTTCGTCATAACCATTCGTGAGCAACTTCACCGGCCGACCTGACAGCTTTTCAAATTTGCGCACATAGAAGGGGGTTATGGTAATAACCTCATCTGCAGTTTTCGTTACTTGTGCTTCCAGCTTGCGATGTATGCTACGGGCGATGCTTCCCACTCTTAAGCTATCCAGAAATCCCCACTCACTCCACGGATCACGAAAATCGGCGATCCATTTCAACGATGTTTTTTTTCGTTTGAGATTCAACCCAATCAGGTGAACGCTGTGTGGCGGCCCGGTGGTAATAATCGTTGTGATGCCGTGATCATCCAGGTACTTCAGTAAGAATTTAACTGACGGTTTTACCCAGAACACGCGCGGATCGGGAATAAAAAAATTGCCACGCACCCACGTGCTTACTTGTTGAAAGATCGATTTCTTCTTCACCGATACAAGATCCGTTGGCTTCGCTGATTTCCTGCTTCCTCCAAACAGTCCTGATAATTTGAAGAATGCTTCGTACGGCTCCCATATCGGAAAGTGAATGATCTCGGCTTCTTCCGGCACATCGCGCAACAGTGATTCATCACGAATAGCGAAAGAAGGGTTGGCAGGAGTAAATATATAGGGCTTCCATCCCAACGATGGAAGGTACTTGGTAAACTTCAACCAGCGTTGCACACCACTGCCTCCGCTGGGCGGCCAGTAATAGGTTATGATCAATACTTTCTTTTCCATCAACAAGATCGAGATAAATCGGTCTTCACTATATATTCACGCGGCTAGTTAATCAAATTTAATATAGCTTGTATATCCTGCGGATTCATCCACACCGTCTCTTCATCTCTTTTAAACCACGTAAGCTGCCGCTTGGCATATCGGCGCGAATTGCGCTTCAATAAACGAATCGCCTCCTCGCGATCGTACTGGTTGTCGATATAGTTGAAAATCTCCTGGTAGCCCACCGTTTGCAATGCATTATGATTCCGGTAGGGATAGAGTTGCTGCGCTTCTTCAAACAAGCCGGCAGCGATCATCTGATCCATCCGGTCATCGATGCGTTTGTACAGGACTTCGCGCGGCAGTTCAAGACCAATCTTTATTACCTGGAAAGGATGCTCCAGCTTTGCCTGCCTGCGAAAGGATGCGATGGATTGACCGGTACCAATCTTCACTTCGAGGGCGCGCATCAGCCGGTGAGGATTCTGCTGATCGAGTGTTGCAAAGTGCTCCGGGTCAAGTTGCCGCATCTGCTCCTGCAACCAGGCGATGCCGTGCCTTTCAAAATTTTCCGTGAGCTGTTCACGAATTTCGTCCGGCACATCGGGTATATCATCGAATCCTTCCAGCACTGCTTTCACGTAAAGGCCGGAGCCACCACACAATACAAGGTGCGTATGTGTTTTAAAAAGCTGGTGGATCAACGCCAGCGCCTCACGACCGTAGGAAGCAGCATCGTAATCTTCTTGTATTGAATGGCTGTTGATAAAATGATGCGGCACGCGCTGCAGTTCGGCTTCATCCGGCTTTGCCGTGCCGATGGTCAATTCTTTGTAAATCTGTCGCGAGTCGGCCGATATGATCTCTGTCTTCAACCGCTCCGCCACCTCAATGGCAACAGCCGTTTTCCCCACTGCAGTTGGCCCGACAATAACGATTAGTTTGTGTTCCTTCATTTTCGCGTGTAAGATAAGCCGCGCGTGGGGAAAGTCCGAAGATGAAAGGCTGAGACGAACTG
Organism: Ohtaekwangia sp.; assembly: GCF_036786105.1. NCBI lineage: Bacteria > Pseudomonadati > Bacteroidota > Cytophagia > Cytophagales > Fulvivirgaceae > Ohtaekwangia > Ohtaekwangia sp. The sequence goes on along the minus strand of NZ_DAIQRQ010000037.1, from coordinate 24,932 downwards.
GAGTCCGAAAGTCAGGAGTCCGGAAGTCCGAAAGCAATTGTCTACGGTCCGGGATTTTACTTCCTGTCGCTCAGTTCACTATCAGCTCTTACATCTTTCGGACTTTCCGACTTCCATCTCTCGGACTTCCGGACTTTCCGTCTTCCAGACTTCGGAACTCCCCGACTCTCCGACTTATTTTTTATCTTGCACGCAGAACACAACCACTATGATCAAGTATACAACGCAGTTTCTGTTAAAGCTCGAGGAGATGATCACGGAATCGGACTATACGCTCCGTTATGAAAAGGGAAATTTCAAAGCCGGTTATTGTGTGTTGAAAGACCAGAAGATCATGATCGTGAATAAGTTTTTTACCACAGAAGGAAAGATCAACGCATTGCTGGATATTCTGAAGGGCGTAACGCTCGATCCCACCAGGTTTTCTGAGAAGAGTCAGAAACTTTACGAAGAACTTAGTTCACAACAACAGACTGCCGCTTGAAAGTAACGTTTCTCGGCACGGGCACATCGCAAGGGGTACCGGTGATTGGCTGTAACTGTGAAGTTTGCCTGTCGCTTGATTTCCGCGACAAGCGGTTGCGTACGTCTATACATCTCGATATTCAGGGCCAAAGCTGGGTAGTAGATACGGGACCGGATTTTCGCCAGCAGATGTTACGCGAACATGTGCAGCGACTGGATGCTGTTATCTTCACGCATGCTCACCGCGACCATACTGCCGGTTTGGATGATGTGCGGGCCTATAATTTTCTGCAGCAGATGGACATGCCGATATATGGCACAAAGCCTACGCTGGATCAACTGCGCATTGAGTATGCGTATGCATTTGAGAAGAATGCCCCGCTGGGACTTCCCCGCCTCAACCTGCATGAGATTGATGCAAAACCGTTCTCAATACAAGGCATTGAAATTATACCGCTGCCGGTAATGCATCTGCGCATGCCGGTGTTGGGATTTCGCTTTGGCAACTTCAGTTATATTACTGACGCGAACTTCATTCCGGATGAAACGCTGGAGCGATTGAAAGGCACGGAGATACTAGTATTGAATGCCTTGCAACACGAGCGCCATGTATCGCATTTCAATCTCACCGAAGCGTTGGCGATAGCGGAGAAGATCAATCCCGGGAAAACATACCTCCTTCACATGAGTCATAAGCTGGGGCTGCACGCTGCTGTAGAAAAAGGACTGCCAGACAATGTAGCACTGGCATACGATGGATTGCAGTTAGACATCTGACTATATACCTGATAATCGTTTACTTTGTGCACGAACTGATCAACTGTTTCCGTAACCGTGCACAATAATTATTACTTTCTTCGCCAGCTTAGTCACGCACTCACTCCACTCTTGCAGGGCACGGTTGTGTCTGAATGTTTCAGTCAGAATAAAGATGAACTTATCATCCGGTTTGAAACACGTACCGATCCGTTCTTTATCAAAGCAAGCCTCGACCCTGCATTCTCTTGCCTCTCGTTTCCGCGCGAGTTCAATCGTGCACGCAAGAACAGCGTAGATCTTTTCGAAAAACTGATTGGCCACTATGTAACGGGAATTCGTCAGTTTACCAATGAACGAAGCTTCGCGATACTATTTACAGAAGACATTACACTTCTGTTCAAAATGCATGGCAATCGCTGCAACATCATTCTGTTTGAAAAAAATATACCGATAGAACTTTTCAGAAATAACATTGCTGGCGATGCAACACTTGATATGGATACGCTCGACCGGACGATTGACTGGAGCTACGAAGCGTTTCTGCAAAAGCGTTCCAATCTGCAAGCTCTGTATTTTACTTTTGGAAAAATTATCTGGAAATATTTAGCGGCGAAAAAATTTGAAACGCTTTCTCCCGAACAGCAATGGCAAGAGATACAAGCTGTGAAGCAACAATTGGAAAATCCAACATACTTCATCGCACAGGCGGATAGTGTATATTTATCGTTGGTGCGTTATGGAAATATTGTTGGCGAGTTTGGGGAGCCGCTCAAAGCTATTAACGATTTCTTTTATACCTATACTCACCAGGCAGCTTTTATTCGCGAGAAAGCTTCTGCCATGGCAACACTGCGAAACAAAATTCAAGGCAGCGAACAATACTATCAAAAGACCTTCGATAAGCTTGCGGAAGTTGAGAACGATCAACACTATAAAATCTGGGCTGATCTGATCATGGCGAACATGCACCAGATCAAACCGGGTATGGACAAGATTATGCTTCCGGATTTTTACCACGAGAATAATCTCATCGAGGTAAAGCTCAAGAAAGATATCTCCCCGCAAAAAAATGCGGAGGCATACTACCGCAAGGCGAAGAACCAGCATATTGAGATCCAGCGACTGCAACAATCCCTCGAAACAAAGGAGAAGGAGATCGCCCGGTTAAAGCAACAACTGCAAATCATAGAAGGTGCTGATGAACTGAAGTCGCTTCGCAAGACTATATCGCGCGAAGGGCTCGCAGATGAAAAAGAAAAACAGTCTGCTCCCCTGCCCTTTCATGAGTTCGAGCATAGCGGCTTTCGAATCTGGGTAGGGCGCAATGCACAGAGTAATGATATACTTACTTTCAAGTATGGATTCAAAGAAGACTTATGGCTGCATGCGAAAGATGTAGCGGGCTCGCATGTGCTGATCAAATACCAGTCGGGTAAAAACTTTCCAAAAGATGTTATTGAACGCGCGGCACAGCTTGCAGCCTATAACTCCAAACGAAAAACAGAAACACTTTGTCCTGTAGTAGTTACACCCAAAAAATTTGTGCGCAAACGAAAAGGCGACCCGGCAGGAGCAGTTGTTGTGGAGAGGGAGGAAGTGATTTTAGTAGAACCGATGAAATAGTGCTGGCCTCTGGCTACAAGCTGCCAGACAATTGGGACTAATGTGTGTATTTTTTTCTGTGCAATTCTGTGATTTCTGTGGGAACAATTGGCTGTTTAAATCCAGTGGCATAGAAATCGCAAAGAAGAATGCAAGTTACACAAAGATACCTAGCGGCTTGTAGCCAGTTAGCCAGAGGCTATTCCAGTTCACGTACAATCAGGCGAAGCTCATTCAGCATCATCGCTGTAGCGCCCCATACGATCTCACTTTCTATATCGAAATACGGAGCCATCATTCTATATTGCCCGGCTGCAATGATTTCCTTTTGTAGCACGGCCTCTTCTCTCAGCAGATCGAATAAATTACAGGACAAAATTCTAACTACTTCGCGTGCATCGGGAGTAAACATAGGCTTCTCCATCGTAGCTACTACGGGCGTTACCATAAAATTACTGGGGATTACAAAAAAATTGGAGAGCCTTCCGAGCACATTTACCTGCGAGGCGTCTATACCAATTTCTTCATGTCCCTCGCGCAACGCTGTTTGTATATAGTCTTCACCGGCTTCAGCTTTTCCTCCCGGTAGACTGATCTGCCCGCTGTGTGCCCCGGTATATTCGGGACGTTTGATGAGCGGAAACTTTACAATTCCATCTTCTTCGTACAAAAGAATCAGTACACTCCCCGGGCGAGGTGGCAACTTATGCTCAAATTTAGGAATCACGCTGCCGATCGGTGTTGCCCGCATCGGTTCGTGGGCCAGCGCCCCCGGCAACTCCTTCAGCAACCGTTCTGCTATCTTTTGTTTCAGCGCTTCAAAGGTCATAATACTACTTGCACGGTTTCATCGTAGTGCTGCCGCCTTCGTTGTTCTCAACTGACTTTTTATACGCCTTACAGGCATTGTCGAAATCTTTTACCTGCAGATAGACTTCCGCCAGGTATATATATACTTTATCAATGAATGGGTCCATCGACTCGGCCTGCTTCAATACCCGCAGGGCATCATCATACTGCTTCGTCATCAGGTAATATATACCCTTGTTGCGATAGGCCCAGGCATTGTAGGGATCAAGGCTGATACTCTGGTCGATGTCGGCATGCGCTTTTTCCAGTTCGTTTGTCATCAGGTATATATAGCCGCGGTTGTTCAGAAAGAACGGATCTTCCGGCTTTACGGCGAGAGCCTTTGCCAGCCACGTACTCGCGCTGGTATAGTCTTTCTTCTCTGCCTCAATCATGGCCAGTGCATTTAACGCATTGGCTTCTTTGGGATTGATGGCAAGCGCCTGCTGCAAAATCACCGAAGCACTATCAAACGACTTCTTATAAAAATAAAGTGTCCCTATGTTCACCACAATCTCCGGGTCTTTCGGGTTCAGCGATCGCGCTTTCTCAAACGCTTTCAAGGCTTCGTTAAACTTGCGTTGCTTGGTGAGCACCAGCCCTTCGGTGAAATATACCAGCGCAGTATCAGGCTTGGCCCGCTTAACTTTTTCGAGGTCTTGCAGGGCGCTATAAAATTCGTTTAACTCGTAACTGGCGTTGGCGCGATTCAACAACGCATCGGTATAACCGGGTTTGCATTGCAATGCTTTATTATAGAAGGTAACGGCTTCGGCATATTTTCGCTGGGCGAAGTAGAGCGTCCCCAGGTTATTCAAGGCATCGGCAAAACAGGAATCCAGTCGTAAGGCTTCGTTGAAATATCGTTCTGCCGCTTCAGCATTGCGCTGCACGATCTGTTCGTTACCCTGCATCAGATAACGTTGTAACCTTGTCTCTTTACTGTCGCCGCAACCGATCGTTACTACCCATGCAAACACGAAATATAAAATCCTTCTCATGCGATACCTTTCCATATTAAGCTTCAATGTTAACGCTATTTCAGCAAATTCATTCCTTAAACTTGATAATCATGGCGGCCTCTGTACATCCGGCATGGGTGGCAGTAGAACGTCTCTCCAAACGTTGGTTAGCCGCTATAATGTTCCTCGCTATAGGAGCAATCATCTTATTTCAGCTATGATTTTCTTTTTTATGAGTTACAGATTTTGAGTTGTCAGAACTATTTAATTTATTCGCATCGCTTTAGAACAATGAACAACAACATCACATCAGGCTTGCACCACCACCATCATGGAAACGACACGATGCGTGGCACTGCCTTTTAGTGATTTTTGAATACGAATTTCAGGGCTTGTCACGGTGTGGCAAGCCCTTTTTGTTTATCCATTTTTGAAATGAAACAGCATCAGCGCAACATCGCTGACCTAAAAAAAATATATGAGCACCTTGTTACGAATCGCCATTCAAAAATCGGGACGCCTGCAGGAAGGATCACTCGAACTGCTCAAAGAGAGCGGACTGTCTTTCAGCAACGGCAAAGATCAACTGAAGACACAAGCCCGGAATTTTCCCGTGGAAGTCCTCTTTCTCCGCGATGATGACATTCCGCAATATGTAGAAGACCGTGTGGCTGATGTCGGTATTGTGGGTGAAAATGTATTCATTGAAAAGCAAAGAAAAACTGAACTGGTAAAGCGTCTTGATTTTGCCAAGTGCCGCCTGTCGATGGCCGTGCCGCGCTCTGAAAATTATACCGGTGTACAGTGGCTGCAAGGCAAAAATATAGCGACCTCCTACCCGAACATCGTAAAAGGATTCTTAAAGAAGAACAACATTGAAGCCGGTATACATGAGATCAGCGGTTCGGTAGAAATCGCTCCCGGTATAGGTCTTGCCGATGCCATCTGCGACTTGGTAAGCACTGGCAGTACGTTATTGAGCAATGGCTTGAAAGAAGTAGAAGTTGTGCTGCAATCGGAAGCCGTGATCATCGCAAATCCTCAGCTTGATACCGAAAAACAAAAGATACTCGACAAACTCTTGTTCCGCATTGAAGCCGTGCGCAAGGCAAAGAACAGTAAATATATACTGATGAATTGCCCCAACGAGTCGATTGAAAAAATTACCACGGTAATTCCTGGCATGAAGAGTCCTACCATTATACCCCTGGCACGCACAGGATGGAGCTCGTTGCATTCGGTAGTAGATGAAAATGATTTCTGGGAACGCATTGACCAGCTTCGTGAATTTGGTGCCGAAGGCATACTGGTTGTACCGATCGAAAAAATGATCGTGTAGAAAAAGCAAAACATACAACTATATATCTGTCTCTGATCTTATGAAGATATACAACAATCCATCACCCGAAACGTGGAGCGAACTGTCCAAACGTCCTCAGCTTGAATTGGAATTTCTGGATAGCTCGGTTCGCAATGTACTCAACCGTGTAAAAAAATCCGGTGACGATGCGCTACGGGAGTTCACTCTGCAATTCGACAAGGTTTCCATCCAGGAGCTACGTGTAAGCGATGCAGAGTTAAATGAAGCTGAGCAATCTCTTCCGGCTTCCCTGAAGAAAGCCATCACAACAGCCGCTGCCAACATCGAAAAATTTCACGCAGTCCAGAAACGCGATGTATTGAAAGTGGAAACAACACCGGGAGTTGTATGCTGGCGCAAAGGCGTAGCGATCGAAAAAGTAGGTATATATATACCCGGTGGTTCCGCTCCCTTGTTCTCAACGGTATTGATGCTGGGAGTTCCGGCAAAATTAGCCGGTTGTAAAGAAGTTATACTTTGCTCACCGCCCGACAAGTCGGGCAAGATAAACGCAGCCATTCTCTTTGCCGCCAAGTTGGTGGGCGTTACAAAAATATTTAAAGTCGGAGGAGCACAGGCTATAGCCGCCATGGCATTCGGTACGCAGAGTATTCCCAAAGTGCACAAGATATTCGGGCCCGGCAATCAGTACGTAACCAAAGCCAAGCAACTGGTGATGGAAGAAGGACTTGCCATCGATATGCCTGCCGGACCATCGGAAGTATTGGTGATGGCCGATGAAACAGCCGATGCATCGTTCGTAGCAGCGGACCTCCTTTCACAAGCCGAACATGGTGAAGACAGTCAGGTGATGCTGGTACTCAACAACGAAGCTATACTGGCTGCTATACAAGAAGAGATCAGTCAACAACTGGAACAACTGCCCCGAAAATCCATCGCTGAAAAATCGCTGGCCAACAGCCGTGTAATTATACTGGCCGACGAGCAGAAAGCACTTGCGTTCGTTAACGAATATGCACCTGAGCACTTGATCATCAACACCAAAAATGCAGAGGCCATCGCTGGCGCCGTTATCAATGCTGGTTCTGTGTTTATAGGCAACTATTCTCCGGAAGCCATTGGAGACTACGCTTCGGGCACCAACCATACACTTCCAACCAATGGTTTTGCCAAAGCTTTTGCAGGAGTATCGCTCGAGAGTTTTATGAAATATATAACCTTCCAGCAACTAACCGAAGAAGGCATCCGACATTTAGGCCCTGTAGTAGAAGAGATGGCCGAAGCCGAACAACTCGCAGCTCACAAGCACGCGGTAAGCGTGAGGCTCGCGAGGCTGAAAGTTTAAAGCTAAAAGTTCACTACCAACAACACGCACACCTACGCACCTAAACACTTACACACTTCA
>NZ_DAIQRQ010000037.1:3969-17469 GCF_036786105.1 Ohtaekwangia sp. | reverse complement strand
AAAGTTCACTACCAACAACACGCACACCTACGCACCTAAACACTTACACACTTCAAAACTCCAACACCTCAACACATAAAATGGCTAAGAAGAAATCATTTCCCGACATAAATACCCTCGTACGAAGAAACATCCTGACGATGAAACCCTATTCATCTGCGCGGGATGAATTTAAAGGCGAAGCCGAAATATACCTGGATGCCAACGAGAATCCCTACCCTTCTCCCTACAACCGGTATCCTGATCCGCTGCAGTGGCAGGTAAAGAAAGAGCTTGCAGCAATCAAGCATGTTGATCCTAAAAATATATTTCTCGGTAATGGCAGCGATGAAGCAATCGACTTGCTGATACGTGCATTCTGCGAACCGAACCAGGATTCTATACTCATCACCGAGCCGACCTATGGCATGTATTCAGTATGTGCAGAGGTAAATGCGGTAAATGTACAGCGCGTACTGCTCACACCTGATTTCGATATAGACCTGGATGCATTTCCACGTACGTTCGATGCTACTACCAAAATTATATTCCTGTGCAGCCCGAATAATCCTACCGGCAACCTGCTGGATCGCGATAAGATACTGGAAGTATTGAAACGTTTTTATGGTTTGGTGGTGATTGATGAAGCCTATATAGATTTTGCGAAGAGCAGGAGTTTTGTAGAAGACCTGGCCAAGTACCCAAACCTTGTCGTGCTGCAAACCTTCTCTAAAGCATGGGGACTTGCCGGCCTGCGGCTGGGCATGTGCTTTGCATCGGAAGATATTATCAATATACTTAACAAGATCAAGTATCCTTACAACGTCAACATCCGCACGCAGGAGCTGGCGCTGGATGCACTGGAGAAAGTACAGGTAGTGGAAGAATGGGTAAAGGAAATTATCAGGCAGCGCATCAAGCTTGCAAAAGCATTTGAAAATTTACCGATCACAGATCAGGTATATCCTTCTGACAGTAACTTTATACTGGTGCGCGTAAAAGACGCACCTGCTACCTATCAATATTTACTCGATCACAAGATCATTATCCGCGACCGCTCGCGTGTAACCTTGTGCTATAATTGCCTTCGCATCACCGTAGGAACTCCCGAGGAGAATGATCGGTTGTTGAAGGCATTGGAGGAAATGTAGGAGGGTTAATAGTTACAGGTTAATCGTTATTAGTTATCTGTGTAATTCTGTGAGGTCAGCGGGAACAAAAATGCATTTATTTCCCACAGAACTCACAGAAATCACAGATCGTGACAGGTTAACCGTTAATAGACTCTTCCTGATAACGATTAACGGGTAACAATTAACGATTAATGAATACCAAAACTCTAATCTCACTCACACACTTCCGGCAGCTTGCAGCCAGCAGCCGGTAACCATTAAAAATATGAAGAAAGTACTATTTATAGATCGCGATGGAACGCTCATCCTGGAGCCACCGGATGAACAGATTGACTCATTGGAGAAACTGGAATATTATCCGGGAGTTTTTACGTGGCTGGGAAAGATTGCCGCAGAAACTGACTTCGAGTTGGTAATGGTTACGAACCAGGATGGTTTGGGAACAAGCAGCTTTCCGGAAGATACATTCTGGCCTGCACAGAACAAGATGCTGAAGGCGTTGGAGAATGAAGGCATTCGCTTTCCAAAAATATATATTGACAGAAGCTTTGCACGCGAGCAAAAGCCTACGCGCAAACCGGGTATCGGAATGCTTACCGAATTTTTCAGCGATGAATATGATCTCGCCAATTCGTTTGTGATTGGCGATCGTCTTACCGATATAGAGCTGGCAAAAAACCTCGGGGCAAAAGGTATACTCCTGAACAACGGCAGCTTACAGGAGAAAATAACGGCACAAGAACTGGCACCGCATTGCACGTTGGTGACTACACAATGGAAAGATATCTATACGCTGCTCACGAGGCCATCGCGCAAAGCAACTGTAAAGCGTACTACCAAGGAAACAGATATAGCTATAGCCATTGACCTGGATGGCAGCGGCAAATCGCAGATTGAAACGGGACTGGGATTTTTCGATCACATGCTGGATCAACTGGCACGGCACGGAAATATAGACCTCGCTATAAAAGTAAAAGGCGATCTTCACATCGATGAACATCATACTATTGAAGATACAGCCCTCGCGCTGGGAGAAGCGTTTCTTAAAGCGCTTGGTGATAAGCGCGGCATTGAGCGTTACGGTTTCTGCTTACCAATGGATGATTGCCTGGCACAAGTAGCGATTGACTTTGGCGGAAGGCCATGGATTGTTTGGGATGCAGCGTTCAAGCGCGAGAAGATCGGTGAAATGCCTACGGAGATGTTCTATCATTTTTTTAAATCTTTCTCAGATACTTCAAAGAGTAATCTGAATATTAAAGTAGAAGGCACGAACGAACATCACAAGATTGAAGCTATATTCAAAGCGTTCGCGAAAGCGATCAAAATGGCAGTGAAGAAAGAAGGAAATCAATTACCCAGTACCAAGGGAATTTTATAAGAACGGAAACGCAAATCATGAAGCTCGCAATCATCAAGTATAATGCCGGAAATATACAGTCAGTCTCTTTTGCACTGGAGCGGCTTGGTGTAGATTTCACTATTACCGATAATGCCGAAGAGATTACAAAGGCTGATAAAGTTTTGTTTCCGGGTGTAGGAGAAGCCAGCACCACAATGGGCTACCTCCATGATAAAAAACTTGACCAGCTGATCGTAAACCTGAAGCAACCGGTATTGGGTATATGCCTCGGCATGCAACTGATGTGCAGGCACTCGGAAGAAAATAATACGAATTGCCTGGGTATATTTGATGAAGAAGTAAAACAGTTCATCCCGCTAGGTGATATGAAAGTACCACACATGGGCTGGAACACGTTAACGCTTTCGAATAGCTGGATTGACAAGGCTGCCGAAAATCAGTACGCTTATTTTGTGCACAGCTACTATGTGCCGGTAAATCAATATACTTCCGCGATTACCGACTATATAACACCTTTCAGCGCTGCTATGCATCGGGATAATTTTTATGCTGCGCAGTTTCACCCGGAGAAATCTGCCAGGGCCGGCGAACTGGTGCTGAAGAGTTTTCTGAACCTGTAAATTTTGAGTATATATACCAATCCACGATCCCATGAGAATTATTCCTGCCATCGACATCATAGACGGTAAATGTGTACGACTCACGCAAGGCGACTATGCACAGAAGAAAGTATATAACGAGAACCCGTTGGATGTAGCCAGGTCGTTTGAAGACCAGGGGCTGCAATACGTACACCTCGTTGATCTTGACGGAGCCAAAGCCGGCAAGGTAACAAACTGGAAAGTGGTGGAAAGCATAACAAAAAACACAGGCCTGATAGTTGATTTTGGTGGCGGCATAAAAACCGATGACGAGATCAGAAAGCTTTTCGATTGTGGTGTGAAGCAGGTAAACCTGGGCAGCATTGCGGTGAAGGAACCGAAAAAGGTAATTGAATGGATCGACACCTTTGGTTCAGACACCATCATTCTCAGTGCGGATGTAAAGCAAGGTAAAATTGCCATCAGCGGCTGGCAGGAAAACTCATCGCTGAATATAACAACATTTCTCCGCGACTATATTCAGCACGGCATCGAGTATGTTACCTGCACAGACATTAGCACCGATGGTATGCTTACCGGGCCGAATATGGAGCTATATAAAACACTATTGCTAAGCTTTCCGCAGCTGCATCTTGTAGCCAGTGGTGGCGTGAGCAACCTGGAAGATTTACAGGAACTGAAACGCATTGGTGTAGATGGCGTCATTGTAGGGAAGGCAATCTACGAAGGGCGCGTCAGGCTGGAAGAACTGGTATCACTTTGATCTGAAAACTTAAACGATCTATACACTTGCTGACAAAACGAATTGTGCCGTGCCTCGATATCAAAGATGGCCGTACGGTAAAAGGTATAAATTTCGTAAACATCCGCGATGCAGGCGACCCGGTAGAGCTGGGCGCCACCTATGCACAACAGGGCGCAGATGAACTGGTGTTCCTCGATATATCGGCTACCAATGAACAACGTAAAACATTTGCTTCGCTTGTAAAAGATATAGCGCGGCACATCAATATACCGTTTACGGTAGGCGGTGGCATCAGTAGCGTAGCCGATGTAGCACCACTGCTGGAAGCCGGTGCCGACAAGGTAAGCATAAACTCTGCAGCGGTCCGCAATCCGAACCTGATCGATGAACTGTCGCGTGCCTTTGGCGCTCAATGCATCGTGCTGGCGATCGATGCACGCAAAATCGACAACGCATGGACTGTACATACGCACGGAGGTAAAAATCCTACTGACAAAAATTTATTCTCCTGGGCCAAAGAAGGACAGGAACGCGGTGCCGGCGAAATATTATTTACCAGCATGGATCACGATGGCACGAAAGCCGGTTTTGCGAACGACCCGCTGGCCAGGCTGCATGAGTTATTGCAGATACCGGTCATTGCTTCCGGAGGTGCGGGCAACATGGAGCACTTCACAGATGTATTTACATTGGGCAAAGCAGATGCTGCCCTGGCGGCCAGTATATTTCACTTTGGTGAGATTAAAATACCGGAGCTGAAATCATACCTGCACCAAAAACAAATTCACGTGAGAATGGATTGACAGTGATAAGAAATTTATATCTTATCCATGCAATACGTTGCATCTATGATCCTAATACGAAAACGAAAAATGAAAGATCTCGCTATAAATTTCTCAAAGCTTAATGGTCTTGTTCCTTGCGTGGTACAGGATGCGCGCACTTCGCGCGTGTTGATGCTGGGATTTATGAACGAAGAAGCCTATACCAAAACTGTACAAGACAAACGCGTCACGTTCTTCAGCCGCAGTAAACAACGGCTTTGGACGAAGGGCGAAACTTCGGGCAACTTCCTGGAACTGGTAGATATACTGCTGGACTGCGATAAGGATACACTGCTCGTTAAAGTAAATCCGAAGGGACCGGCCTGTCATACCGGCGCAGATACATGCTTCAACGAGAAGAATGATGCGTGGAGCCTTTCTTCATTGGAGGCTATTATACAAGATCGCAAAACTAACCCACAGGCAGGTTCTTATACCAACAAGCTGCTGGACTCTGGCATTAATAAAGTAGCACAGAAAGTTGGTGAAGAAGCCGTAGAACTGGTGATCGAAGCGAAAGACGATAACAAAGAGCTCTTCCTCGGCGAAGCCTCTGATCTACTATATCATTACCTGGTGTTGCTCACTGCAAAAGGATATTCGCTTAGCGATGTATTGGAAGTGTTGAAGAAAAGACACGCGAAGTAGAAGCCTCTGGCTGCCAGCTACGTTAATGGATTTTTCTGTGTTATTCTGTGAGCTCTGTGGGAAATAATGCATTTTGTTCCCACAGAATTCACAGAATAGCACAGATCGTTTAGGGTAACCGTTAATATACTCTTCCTAATAACGATTAACAGTTAACATTTACCTCGTGCAGTAGCTAGAAGCTATATTTCAAAACTTAATGTCTGCATAAACACCACGCATGCTGGTGCGACACGAGAGTCTTCCGCGAAGGGCATCGGGTTTGAAGAGAGATTTACCCAGCAGCATACGCACGCACTCCTGTATACCTTCGGTGATGGATGGGTGCGGATGTACACACTCCGCAAGCTCTTCTATACCTTTATTCATCCAGATCAATAAGGCTACCGCCTGTATAGCACTGGAAGCATGATTGCCTATAATTTTCAATCCTAAAATTTTCATCTGGTCATCGTTGGTGACCAGCAGTTTTATAAAGCCCTGCGTATTGCGTTTCGCAATAGCACGCGGTATACAGCTATAGTCGAGCGTTACCACTTTGTAGTCGATGCCTTTTTCGCGTGCCTGCGTTTCATTGAATCCAACACCAGCCACTTCCGGATTCAGGAACATGATCGTACTGATGTTTTCATATACCAGCTTATGATCTGGGCTGCCAAATATCTTTTCCACGGCATAGCGCCCTTCCAGCTCTCCTACATTTACCAGTGATATATCGGCTGTGATATCCCCTACCGCGTATATATTGGAAACGTTCGTCTGCGTATCGTTATCTTCAATACCACGCTTGTTGATGCTGATGTTAACGGCTTCGTCCCATAGATTCTCATAGTTGGGAATACGCCCTACGGCTACCAGCGCTTTTTCTACATTGAACACCGCTTTGCTGTTATCGTCATATTCCAATTCATATTCAACGCGGCCGTGCTTTATCTCCATGCGAATCAACCTGGAGTTACGGTGTATCAGCACCCCGCTGTTTTCCATGTTGCGCTCGATCACGCGCACAACGTCTTCGTCTTCAAAAGGAAGGATACGATCGCCTTTGTCAATAAGATGTACTTTGGTTTTGCCGAAGCCCGAAAAGATAGTAGCATACTCGCATCCGATCACCCCTGCTCCCACAATTACCATACTCTCGGGGAAATCTTCCATCGCTTCTATACCGTCACTGGTCATAACGATCTTCTCATCGATAGGCAGTTCGGGTAAATAGCGCGGGCGACTGCCGGTAGCCAGTATAATATGATTGGCCCACACCACTTCCTTCTCATGGTTGGAGTATTCGATCTCCACTTGATTTTGTGTGATGAGTCTGGCAGTACCTTTTTTAAAGGATAGCAATTCTGAATGCTGTGAGTCCTTCATCAGCTCCATGTGCTCTTCCAGCATACCCATGCGTTCCTGTAGCGCCCGATGTACTTCAGTTTGTATCTCTTTATAGTTAATGCTTGGTTCTTCCAGGTTAAACCGCTTCAGGTTCTTGCGGAAAGATGCTGTTTCGCGTGAGAGCTCCCACCACGTTTTGGACGACAATGCACCGTTGGTGACACCAGCACCTCCTACGAGGTTCTTCTCGATCAGAAGTGTTTTCTTCCTGAAATCCAACGCTCGCATCGCAGCAGCATAACCGGAAGGGCCTGCCCCGATCACGACAAGGTCATATTTCTCCATAAAGACTAAGGACTAAAGCGGACAATGATTTACCCTCCAAGGTACGCTTTAGTGCGTTTTATTAAAAGTATTTTTCAAGCGTAAACGCAAAGATGCATGTCAACCAAAGGGATACATTGCCTCTCCCTTTATGCCCTTCATATAAAACTTTATTGCTTACCTTTGAAGCCTACATCGATTGGATGAAATTTATTTATTCCATTATCTTTTCCGGTCAGTCGTATACCAAAACGTTAGCGGAGAAACGTGGCGTTACTATATCCAACGCCATCGGTATGAGCTTGCTCAGCTGCAGTTTCCTGTTGTTTACGCTGTATTGGTGGTGGTATGGCTGGAGCATTGTTACCGGCATTATACCGGTTATTGGCTTGCTGGCTTTCAGTACCATTTTGTTGAATCGTGGTGGTTTCATTTGCATCAGCCGCATCGTTATCAGCTTGTTTATACCGGTAATTATTACCGCATTGTCACTCTACTCCAAGTGGCTATATTATAGCACGCCAGAGGAGCTTGATTATTTCACATTCCGCTTTGTTATTCTGGGCAGCTGCTCGTTTCCCTGGGTATTATTCTCGATTCGAGAGCGGAGATCACTGCTGTTATGTTCGCTGGCATGTATAGTTATACTGCTCTGCTATGATCCATTGCACCACTTCTTTGGTGTTGGCTATTCGCAGGGTAAGCTCAAGGCATCTACTTATTATTTTGCCAATGTCGTTATCGTTATCTCCTATTTTCTGCAGGTGAGTGCGCTGGCGTTTTTAAAGTGGTCGTCAGAGCGGAATGAAGAACGTAACCTGGAGCTGATCAGCGCCCTCCACGACACCAATGAAGTGCTCACGGAAAAGAATGCCGAGATCGAAGCACAAAGTGATGCACTGACCACCAGCCAGGAACAACTGATGGATGCCTACCTGCTGATACAGGAGCAGAAAGACCGGCTGCTTTCGCAGAATGAATCGCTTACATCCGAACTGTTGCAAAAGAATAAAGACCTGACGGAAACCAATTCGGAGCTGATTAAACACAACAACGAATTACGGCAGTTCTCTTATACCGTATCGCATAACCTGCGCGGGCCGGTAGCCAGCCTGTTAGGATTGGTTGACCTCCTCATCCCTGTCGGTGTACCGTCCCGCGAGGCTGAGGTACTCAACCACATTAAGGCTTCTTCCGAGCGGCTGGATACAGTCATTAAAGACCTCACCAAGATTATCGACATCCGTCATGATATATTCAAGATACGCCAGAAGATAAACCTTGCCCAGGAGTTTGCAGAGCTTTCCAAAACACTGCAGAAAGATATACTGCAGCACGAGGTATCGATTGTTACAAACCTCAGCTATCAGTATATATATTCCGTAAAGCCGATGGTGCACAGTATTCTGTATAACCTGATCAACAACGCCATCAAATACCGCTCCACCGAGCGGAAGCCGGTGATACAGGTAAATATCAACGAGAATGCCGATTACTATATTCTGGAAGTAACCGACAACGGACTGGGTATAGATCTGAATCGTCACAAAGACAGTCTCTTCCGCCTGTATAAACGTTTTCATTTTCATACAGAAGGAAAAGGGTTGGGACTATATCTTGTGAAGTTACAGGTAGAAGCGCTGGGCGGTTATATTACGGTTGACAGCGAGATAAACCGCTTTACTAAATTTACGATATATCTGAAGCGTCCGGTCGATATACAACGACAGGTATTGCTACAGGAACCCTATGCAGAGATATTCTTCGATGCCCAGATTAACTCCACAGGTATTATCTGGCACGGCCCGGTTACCAGCGATCAGTATCGAAGTGTTTTCAGCAAGTGCCTCGACTTCGTAAAAGTATATAACACTCCGAACTTCATTTCCGATCTGTCTGACCAGGGCCACATTGAAAAAAATGACCAGCTGTGGATGTTCAGCGAGATCCTGCCCGAAGCTGCACGCAACGGGCTCTCACGCATTGCGGCTGTAAGGCCGGATGCTACCGATGCACACATCCTTGATTATCTTCGCAGCATTAATGAAACACTTGTAAAACTCGGCATCTGGCAACAGTTCTTTCTGTCGATGGAAGATGCGCTGGAATGGATTGAAACGGAGAACGAAAAAATTGCATTGAAAATTATAACCAATGGAGACACTACGCGAGCTTGATCAACAACTATTTCTGCTGTTGAACGGTTTCCATACGCCCGTGCTGGATTACTTCATGATGTTTATAAGCCAGACGATTGCCTGGATTCCACTCTATGCCTATTTGCTATACCTCATCGTTCGCGAGCATAAAAAGGAAAGCTGGATTATTCTGATCTGCATTGCCATCACCATTGTATTGACCGATCGCATTACCAGTGGTTTGATGAAGCCATACTTTCTGCGCCTGCGTCCGTCACACGAACCGGCGCTGCAGCACCTGGTACACCTGGTGAAACAACGCAATGGAGAATTCTACAAAGGCGGGCTTTATGGATTTGCTTCCAGTCATGCAGCCAACACGTTTGGTATTGCTACATTTTTCTTTTTATTGCTTCGCCCGACACACCGATGGATTGGGTTGCTCTTTGCATGGGCTATACTGGTAACCTATTCAAGAATATACCTGGGAGTACATTATCCGGGCGATGTACTGGCGGGTGCCCTGGTGGGAGCGATTTGTGCCTGGATTGTATTTCGACTATACAGATTCTATAAATATCGATCGCACCATCCTTAAGGACGGTGCAATAATACTCTTAACGATGCGCTACGCCCAGCAGGCGCTTTACATATTTACCTATGATATCGAACTCAAGGTTTACCACATCACCAACCTTAAACTGGTTGAAGCCGGTGTGCTCGTACGTATAGGGTATAATGGCTATGGTAAATGTATTGGCTGTTGAATTAAAACAGGTAAGGCTCACTCCGTTTACAGCGATCGATCCCTTCTCTACCGTTACGTTGCCGGCGGCAACATCATATTTGAAATCAAAGAGCCAGCTTCCGCCTACTTCCCGGATGGATGTAACTACGCCGGTCTGATCCACATGGCCCTGCACAATGTGGCCATCAAAGCGACCATTGTTGAGCATGCAGCGCTCAAGATTTACTTTACTGCCAATTTTCAGATTACCCAGATTCGATTTCTGCAACGTCTCCTGTACCGCCACCACCCAATGCGCATTCTCTTCCAGCTTTACCACCGTAAGGCATACGCCATCGTGCGATACGCTCTGATCTACTTTCAGCTCATGACTCAGTGCACTGGTAAATTTGAATTGGCGGTTTGTCCCTTCATCCTGAATGGCAACAACCTCGGCTACAGTCTCTATAATTCCGGTAAACATGCTCAAAAATAAAGTTTAAAGTTTAAGGTTCCATGTTCTAGGTTCAGACTTTAAAGTTCAAGTTTGGTACTACCAACCGGCCACTTTGAACTTTGAACCTTAAACATAAAACACAGAACAATAAACACAACAATTTTTCCGACTTATAAGAAAAGGAATGGTGAAAGCCTGATCATTCATGTTTCATTAAAAGTATAACCTGTATGAAAGCAGCGACTGAACGAAAGATCATCCGGTGGTTTCACATGCTGGCGAGTATACCCATCGTGGGCTATATATATGGCCCGGTATCTACCATACCACAGGCGGCTACGATGGTGCGCTGGGTAATCTTTCCACTGGTGATTCTCTCCGGCTTCTGGATGTGGAAAGGCTACGTAGTAAAGAAGTGGTTTCGTTAACGACAGCGAAATCCGCATACACGAAAGTTGATTTTGCCATTGCCGGCCGATGGCGTATCTTTCATAATGGAATTTGGACGGATCACTTCTGATGAGTTGGAGCAGGTTGATTTTAAACTTCCTCCCGACCGAAAGGAAACAACACAACTGCTGGCTTCTACGGGGAATAAAACCAAACCGGAGATTTTTGTAGGCTGTGCCAAGTGGGGGCGCAAAGATTGGGTTGGCAAGATATACCCGAAGGGAACGAAAGAAGCCGACTTCCTCTCACATTACGCGCGGCATTTCAACTGCATTGAATTGAACGCCACGTTTTACCGTATGCCTACCGTTGCACAAACCGCAGGCTGGAAGAGTAAAGTAGGTGATAACTTTCAGTTCTGCCCGAAGTTTACCGATCAGATCACACACATCCGAAGATTAAAAGATGTGCAGGAACTGGTAGACCGGTTTCTCGAAGGTATATCCGGATTCAAAGAAAGCCTTGGTCCTATCTTTCTGATGCCGCATCCGGGCATGGCACCCAAAACACAAGACACCATCGAAGCTTTTATACAATCACTGCCCAAGGATATCAGGTTGTTTGTAGAGTTCCGTCACCCACAGTGGTTTGAAGATGCCGCTGCGTTTGAATCAGCCTTTAATATGCTTCAGAAAAATAAGGCAGGTGCTGTGATTACCGATGCATCGGGTCGCAGAGATTGTGTGCACATGCGACTCACCACACCAGAAGCTTTTATACGCTTTGTAGGAAACGGCCTCCACCCCACCGACTATACGCGTGTAGACGATTGGGTGCAGCGTATCAAGCAATGGATGACACAGGGAATTGAAAGAGTATATTTCTTCATGCACCAGCACGAAGAGCTTCACTCACCCGAGCTGAGCAAATATCTTATTCAGCAACTCAACAAGCATTGCGGCCTGTCTATACCTGAGCCGGAGTTTGTGAAGCAAACCGGAGAATTGTTTGAAATAGAAGAGAAACCCAAGCCTGCCAAAAAGGTGGCAAAAAAAGCAGCAAAGAAAGTAGCGAAGACGGCTAAGAAGAAAAGCTGATATTATATTTACTCTGCGGCCGTTGTATCCGCGCTGACTTCGATCTCTTCCTCATCAATCACTTCAGCATCTTTGTCAGATTTATCATCGCTATCTTCCTGTTTTTTGGAAAGATAACGTTGCACATCTTTCCAGGGTGTATGCAGTATATCACGGGGTGTAAAAGTATATTCCTTCCTGAGCTTGATGATCTCTGCAGCACGTTCCTTCGAATCGGGATGAGTGCTGATCCATGCCATCTCTTCCGGCACCTCATCCTTGCGCGACAATCGGAAGAATAAATTACTGAGGGGTTGCGGATCGATATTCGTTTTGGCGAGGCATTCTACGGCAAATTTATCGGCTTCACGTTCCTGCTTGCGATCAAACGCAGACGATGAAAGTACCTTGGCTGTTTCGCGCGCTATATCATTCCCGGCATCACCGCCCGCGATCGTAAAGAGCATTTCCATGCCGATCTCTTTCACCAGCTTTTTCATCACATGATTCTTCTGCATGTGGCCAATCTCGTGCGCCATAACACCGGCAACTTCTTCAGCATTCCCCGCATAATCGAGCAAGCCGGTATAGATCACCATGTTGTTATCGGGTAATGCAAATGCATTAATATCGCTGCTCCGGATGATGTGCAGCTTGATCTTATCGCAGTCGAGGTCCATACCTTCGCACAAGCGCGACTTGATAGAGTCGAGCGCAGCCTTGATGCGCTTGTCCTCAACTTCATCATTCGTGGCTTTAATAGATTTGAGAATAAGCTCGCCCAATTTCTTCTCGCTTTCTTTGGCAAACTTTTGCACATCACCTTCCTGCAAATAGTCAATGCGGCTTAGTAAAAACCATACAGCAAAGAAGGAGATCAGCATGACCGCGAATTGTGTAAGTATCTTGTCCATCACGATTTACAGATTTGGTCGGTTAGCGGGCCAAAGAACCAGAGGTGTACATGTTTACCTTTGCGGGTATTCACGGCTGCATAGATTGTCATTATAAATTCGGCAGCATTGAAAATCACGATCGTAATGATATACGCTATATAGTTGTTGGTAGCGGTATTATCGCCGAAGATAATGGAGAGCGTCCAGTAGAAACCGGCACTGTTCATGCAGAGCACCGTAGCCTGCGAGAGCAGTGCCTGCGTGCAATGCCAGCGAACAAAGAATGTTCCCTTACGATTTGCCAGATAGAAAAAACCGGTAGCCAACAGGTTAATGATGGGTAGCGGCAATCCGGCAATGACTGCGATCAGCGACATCAGGTAACTGTTCGATGCCTTCTCGCTTTCATAATCATCCGGCTGGTAGGCGAATGAAACAACTTCGGCCATAGTATCAGATATCTTTAATAATGTTCCATCCCCAGTTGATTGCCATCAGCAACAGCAGCGGGATGTAAATGATTTTTTGCGTACGTATCATGTGTTCCGCTCTTCGAAAATTCCGCACGAGCGTTACGCGTGATGTTATAGCATCGGTGAGCATCCATAAGGGTACAATAATTAGCAGAAGTGCTGCCAGAATGCCCAGCGGATTGATCATCACCGCATGGTAAAGATCGCCTTGCAACAGGGAAAGTACTGACCGGGTAATGCCGCAGGAAGGGCACGGCACACCGGTGATGTTCTTAAACATACACACCGTTACCGTGACATGATCATGCATCAATACATGATATCCCACCCAGCTATACCCGGCCAGTGAAAGCAGTGCCAGTATCCAATATATCTTCCGGTTATTCGGTTCCATAT
>NZ_DAIQRQ010000037.1:0-3869 GCF_036786105.1 Ohtaekwangia sp. | reverse complement strand
GGAATCTGGTGACCTTCAAAGAATTTTCCATTGGTCATCAGGTACATGTCAACTTTTTGTGCATCCATAGGTATAAGGTAGATTAGTATTTTCTTGAAAGATATTTATTAGCATCCTATAAATCCAAATCCCGGAAACCAGAAATGTTACCACATGCTGTTCCCGGTGGTCTGTTTCAGTCTCTACAGGTCAGATACACAAGCACTTTTACAACGCCTGCGGTACGGGGATTTTTCGTGTTTTACCCTGCGAATCATAGACGATTATCTCCTTCACCGAAGCCGGTATACGGACCTTCCGGGTGGATTGTGACAGGAATCCTGCACCATAATATAGCTCTGCCGACTGCTTCGCGCCATTAACATGGATGAATTCAACCCGTGTGTCGAGTGGTTCCGGAGTAAATATTGGGAAAGCCTCTTTCCGGTTATACGTAAACACCTTGAGACTGTCGCGGTTCTGTGTGGCTAGTATTACATCACCCTTCGCACCCGCGAGCCGCACAAGTGCTTTGGCATCTCCAGGAACATAGAAACCACTTTCGGCAGAAGGACGCACAGCGAAATTACCCTTGCCATCGCCCAGTAACACAAGGCCCGTAAAGGCATCGTAGCGACCGGCAAACACTTCGTTACCATAGTCGTTACCAACCATCAGCACATCAAGGTTGCCATCTTCGTTTATATCGCAGGCGATCATACCATTCACAGGCGCCACCTGCACCTGCAAGGGCAATGCCTTCGTTTCAAATTTACCCTGTCCTTTATTTTCGAAGTAAGCAGAATGCATATCGTTAGCCTCTAGCACCAGCGCATCTTTCATATCCTCGGGCGTCAACACCTGGTCTATCGTAGCCTTGCTGAATTTTCGGTAACGCGAGAATTTTCGTCTGAACTTAGGGCTTTGCGAATTCATTTCGTCCCAGAAATG
This sequence comes from Ohtaekwangia sp., assembly GCF_036786105.1. Classification (NCBI taxonomy): domain Bacteria; kingdom Pseudomonadati; phylum Bacteroidota; class Cytophagia; order Cytophagales; family Fulvivirgaceae; genus Ohtaekwangia; species Ohtaekwangia sp. Next base: position 2,939 of record NZ_DAIQRQ010000037.1, on the reverse strand, counting down.
TACCGGGTATAATTTACGGTCATGCCCTGTCATTGTTTCGCGCTGGTAGCACGCCATCACCGGGTCTACACTTCCGTTGCCATCAAAGTCTTTCGCGAAAAGCTTTAACGAATATTGATCGGTTATCTGGTAATTATTATTAACACCCAGATTGCCCACGATATAGTCTATATCTCCGTCTGAATCGAAATCGCCAGCCGTAATACTATTCCACCAGCCCCTCATATTCTCCACACCCGATGCTTCTATCTTTGACAAGGTGCCTCCCTGATTCTTGAAGAATGTTACCGGCATAAACTCCCCTGCTACCACTAAATCTGTTTTCCCATCCAGGTCAAAATCTGTCCACAATGCATCGGTAATCATACCGGCATGTTGCAGTGCAGGTGCTACCGCTTCGGTAACGTCTGTAAATTTACCTTTATCATTTCGAAGTATATAGCTGGCAGGAGGCATCGGGTAGCTGGCTGGTATAACGCGCCCGCCTACAAACAGATCGAGATCACCGTCAGCATCAAAGTCACTGGCGCGCACACACGAGCCGCTGGAAGTGATTATAGGCAATTCGCCCGCAGTAAATATACCTTTACCATTGTTGATGAAAAGCCGGTGCTGATACTCGGATTCTTTTTGTCCTTCCATGCTACCGCTCACAACATACAAGTCGAGATCTCGATCACTATCCGCATCAAATAACAACAGGCCTTCATCTTCATACGGCTTTGTTAATTCTGATATTGCCTTGGGCTGCGACTGAAATGTGCCGTCTTTCCTTTGCATCCACACCTGGATCGGATTGTTTCGCGCCCCTCCTATAACAAAATCTTCGAGACCATCCTGATTAATATCGCCTACCGCTATACCAGGACCGTATTGAGAGAATTTATGCGGCAACGTCCGCTGCTGATTGAAATCGATGTTATCTTCTTCCTGGTGTTTGAATGCTATACCGGTAAGATGTTCAGCTGCTTTCAGCAAGGGTGTCGATATAAATTCATGGGGTTTATAAGGATCACCTTGTCCATAGTGAATGCTCAGCACCTGATCGGCCTTTACATTCCTGAACAACCGCGTATCACCATCCGGCCAGGCAACCACTACCGAATCAACAATAGAAGTCGTGCCCAAGCCAAAATGCACTATATTTTCAACCGATGACAAAAATCCCCGCGAAACGCAATTCTCGAGATACTGTACTTTGCCGTGGTTATAATGTAACGTCACCTTTGCTCCTGCACCATAATTAAAATCTTTTGCCTCACTAAATTTCAATCGCAGGTAATGACTGGCTTTTGTCTGCTCTTTTTTAGAGGTGCTATATAACGTATTCTCGTATACCCGTGCTTTGTCGTTAATGTTATTGATTACATAGTCGAGGTCGCCATCATTATCAAGATCGGCAAAGACAGCACCATTCGAGAAAGAGGGTACATCCAATCCCCAACGATCAGTAACATCTTCAAAGGTAAGGTCACCTTCATTTTTAAAAGCATAGTTGGGTATACGCACTACCGGTATAGAATCAATGAGCTGTGCAGGACTCGCTATATTCCCTACATCGGCACGGTAGTTTCCAAAATCCTTATCAGTAACATCTTTCGGGAAACCGTTGGTAATGATCAGATCTTTGTTTCCGTCATTATCAAAATCAGCAAACAAGGGAGCCCAGCTCCACTCGGTCTGATATACTCCTGAGAGTTGACCTACTTCACTGAATTTTATACCATGATTCAGCCCGTTATTCAAATGCAGCATGTTTCGCACATACTGGTATTCATAACCATACTTCTCGGTGTTGATATAGTTTAAATATGATTTATTGCTGATCGTTGTTTTTTTGCGATCGTTGGTTTCGGGCAACATATCGAGTGTAATCAGATCCGGCAAACCATCGTTGTTTATATCCGCAGCATCATTTCCCATGGAGAATTGACTTTGATGGCCTATAAATTCCCTGATCTTATTCTGGAATGTACCATCCCCATTGTTGATATAAAGTACATCGTTGGAGAGATAATCGTTCGACACATATATATCTTCCCAGCCATCGAGGTTGAAATCGGCGATCGATAGCCCAAGACCAAAACCCTCAAGTGTTATACCAGCTTCTTTGGTTACATCGGTAAAGGTACCGTTACCATTGTTGCGATATAGCTTATCGTTGTTCAGCGCAGAACCATCCGTAATCTTCGGTCGATAGTTGGTAGGCAAGTGATCCATTCGCTGATTGATGAGTACATATAGATCGAGGTCCTTGTCGTGATCATAATCAAAGAACGCAGCATTTACGCTATAGCCACCGTCTTCCACACCATAAGCAGCAGCCTGGTTGGTAAACGTAAGTACACTATCTTTATTCAAACCATTATTAATGAAAAGCATGTTTCTTCGATCGGCAGAGTCGGGCTTCATGGTGGCGCATACATATATATCCATCCACCCATCGTTGTTCACATCAGCAATGGCTACACCGGAGTTCCACCGGCCGGGTTCATTTACACCAGCGGTTTCAGTCACATCGTTGAATGTAAAATTGCCTTTATTCAGATATAGCTTGTTAGGCACCGTGTTACCGGCAAAGAACAAATCCTGAAGTCCATCCTTATTAAAATCAGCCACGCCAACTCCTCCGCCATTGTATATATACTCGTGGGTAAGAATATTGAAGGTATCATTTTCGATGACTACATTATTAAATGTTATTCCAGACTCATCTGCGGGAACACTGCGAAAGAGTGTATCGGGAGCAGGTTTGTTACAAGCCGTAACGATCCAGGCTATAAAAAGAACAGCGGGTAAAAGGCGTAGTTTCATCATTGGGCCTATCAATAAAAAAGCAAGGTCAATTTACATTGACCTTGCTGAAATCTGTTAACAATCAAACTAAATTTATCCTAGTAATTTTTGTTCTGCGTAAGGGCAGATCCTTTACCTGGAAT
>NZ_DAIQRQ010000127.1:0-3665 GCF_036786105.1 Ohtaekwangia sp. | reverse complement strand
ATCTCTATTCAAACATTTTCAACCATTTTCAATTTTCCCCGGACACCAATAGCTATTAGCCTCTGGCTACGAGCTGCTGGGAGAGAAAATACAAGTCGGGAAGTCCGAAAGTGGGGAATAAAAATCCAATTGCACAGAGGGGCGCAAAGAAGGCACAAAGTTACACAGAGTATATATATCGGGTAATCCGGGCCATCTGCGGAAACTTTCTGTGTACTTCTGTGAGTTCTGTGGGAGACTTTATGGGAGTTTTTTATTTAGCTGCTGCAAAGTTCTATCGGACTTCCTGTCTTCGGGACTCTTGCATTCATTTCTGCGTACTTCTGTGCTTTTTGATTTTGTCTGTGGGAAAAAATTAAAAAGGAAATCCAATACCTACGTTATAGATTACTGGTTCTCTGTAATTGATATAGGTAGTTGTTTCTCCGTTCTTCACTTCCGTAGCGTAAGGCTTGAAGAATCGTATCTTGTTCAGTACAAAACGATCGCCTTCATCACGCGCAGGATCAATTACCTTCATACCCACATCGAAACGAAGTATAAGAAATGTAAAGTCGAAGCGAAGTCCGAAGCCCGTACCCAATGCAATCTCTTTATAGAACTGATCGACCTTGAATTGTGAATTACCATTCGCCACCACAACACCATTTACTGTTTTTTTGCGTTCCTGGAATGTCCACGTATTCCCGGCATCAAAGAATATAGCACCGCTTACAAAACCGAAAAGTTTTTGCCGCACTTCAATACTTGCTTCCATCAGTATCTCTGCTGGCTGTTCAATGTTATAGTCAAACATACCGTCCTTCACCGGGTTGCCGTTTGATTCCGGGTCTTCGGTTTTACGGGGTTTGAACGACCCGGGCCCCAATCTTCGTGGACGCCACGCGCGTATACTATTACTACCGCCGGCAAAGAAAAATTTCTCGTATGGTAAACTTTTATTCTTCGAATACGAGTAGGCAACACCGGAGTTGAAGCGATAGGCCACCGTTGTATTCCGGTCAATCACATTGATTCTGCGCAAGTCAAGACTAAACCGCAGGTACTTGAAATACTCCAGTTGATACTGTGTTACCAGGGATGGATCGATGAAATTCCAGATCGTACCACCGCTTTCCAGCTGCGCGCGGATAAAGCCTGAGCTTCGTTCCTGGTTGCCGTAGTTCCGGTAATTCCACGTTACACCAAAAATGATACTGTTTACAAACGAAGGACGGAATGAATTGAGCAGACTGAAATTACCCAGCGCGCCTTGTTGTGCCAGCAGCTCCTTGAAGTTTTTAGAGAGATTGGCCGTATCAATCACGCTCAGGTTGACCGGTGTAAGCTGATATAGCCTGTTCTTATTATTCTGCCACGAGTATGTGCCGTTGATCGAGAAGGCAGTTCGTCTGTATTCAGGTCGGTCGGTATAGGCATAACCCGCAGTAAATTTAGTTTTGGGATTAAACTCCGCGTGCTTGAAGCGCGTTCGGTCTTTGAATGGCCAAATGAACTGCGGGAAGGTGAGCGATGCATTTACACCGGCTTCTGTACTTTTATAAAAGTTCTGATCTTCGGTAGCGGAAGCAACCCCTTCAAATCCGAAACGGCCACTGATATCGAACGTTTCCATGCCGTTGAATACATTTCGCTTCTTGAACGTCATGTTGTAGAATGGACCTGGAAAACCTTGCGTCACATTAACACCGGCTTCGTTACTCCATTCATATCGCGGCAGCGGACTGGTAAAGATGGTAGTTACGAATTTACCGTTGGACGAATCGTAATTGATGTTTACAAACTTGAATGCATCTACATTTGCCAACTGACGTTGTGTGTTCAGCGTCTTCGAGCGACTATATAAATCACCACGCTTGATGAACACGCGCTGCGACAGAATCTTCAGGTTATAGTTGTCTTCATAGTAATTGTATTGAATATCCCGATAGGTGCGACTGGTGCGTTCTTTTCCGGGTTTATTTATACCTATATCTGTAGTGAAGTGCACTTCATCTACCATAAACTTCTTGTGAAATCCGCGCTTGGCCGGATCGTTGATGATGACCATCACGGCTACTTTCCGTTCAGGTGAGTGGAACGATGTATCCGTAGCATATTCTATATACTGCCGACTGAAGTCATAATAGCCATTATCTTTCAGCATCAGATCAAGACGCTCGCGTTCTTTGGTGAGTTTATCTTCATCGTAATGCTCGCCCTTCTTCAGCATGCTGAAGCGCTCGTTCGTGATCACGATTCGGTTGATGGCTGTGTCGGGTATCTGGTAGAAGATTGAATCAAATACATACGGCTGGCCGGGGATAACCTTATAGATTACTTTTACCCGCTTCGGATATAGCTTCATGGTATCGACTACGGCGTATACCTTATTCGTAAAATAACCCTTCGAGAAAAGATAACTGTGGAAGCGGCCAAGTGTGAGCCGCACCAGGCTGCTGTCGAACACCGCGATTGGCTCGCCCCATTGCATGACTGTGTTGCCGTTCTCAATTTTATCCGCGAGCTTCTCGCTTTTCTGCTGCTTCCGGAATTGCAGGTTGTTGATGCGTTTATCACGTTTGCTGCGCGCGATCTTGGCATCGAACTTCTTCTCGATCCGGTCTTTCTTCTGGATCATCTTCTCCTGGTCGTAGAAGCGATTACCGAGATAATAAATGCTTACAAGAGGGGCCAGTGGCCGGATGATGAACTTTCGGTTGGGGCGTTGTGCGTGGAGGTTTTGCAGGGCGCTGGCATCTATGGTGCCCGGAGCTTCGATTCTTTGGCGATACAATAACTTTTCATTTTCTTTCAGGTGCTTTATTCCCAGACAGCCGGAGAGCAGGAATGGGAGCAAGGCGGTAAAAAGAAAATATTTACGTTTCAGCGTACTCAAGCGATAACAATGCTGTCTAAAGCCAAAATCAAGTTTATCAAATCTTTGCAAGTAAAGAAATACCGGAAACAGGAGCAATGTTTTGTGGTTCAAGGTGCAAAGAGTGTGCAGGAATTATTGACTTCCGGCTTTGAAGTGAGCATGATACTTGGCACTGCCGATTTTCTCCGGCACATACCAACGCATATCCCGGCCGAGATAATGGAAGTCACCGAAAAGGAGCTGAGCGACCTCAGTGAATTTCAAACGAACGACTCGGCACTGGCCGTTGCCCGTATAAAACAGAACAACCGACTGGCTATACAGGCCAACGAGTTTGCCCTGGTACTCGATGATATACGCGACCCCGGCAACCTGGGCACCATAATCCGCACAGCCGACTGGTTTGGTATACACAAGATCATTGCCTCCGAAGAGACTGCCGATTTCTATAATCCAAAAGTGATCAGTGCTACCATGGGATCGTTCTGCCGCGTAGAGATATACTATACCAACCTCACGGAATATTTGCCGGGTATCAGCTTGCCTATATATGGTGCTTACCTCGATGGTAAAGATGTGCATCGCACAGACTTTGGCAGCGGAGGATTGATCGTGATCGGCAATGAATCACGCGGTATATCAGCACCGCTGGAGCAGTTCATTACACAAAAAATCACCATTCCCCGTTATGGTAAAGCCGAGTCGCTTAATGCAGCCATTGCTACTGCGGTTATTTGTGATAATGTGGTGAGAAGTAAGAAGTAAGAAGTAAGAAGTAAGAAGTAAGAAGTAAGAAGTAAGAAGT
>NZ_DAIQRQ010000036.1:3028-51587 GCF_036786105.1 Ohtaekwangia sp. | reverse complement strand
ATACATGCGATTAACCTTCACTACCTTCTTATTACTCCTGGCTACAGGAATATCTTTTTCACAAAACATCAAGTTCGAAGCGAAAGATATATACTATTACCGGTACCCGATGAAGCCGCTGGATAAATCGGCAAAAACATACTCCTATCGATTGGAAGATCTGGGTAATGATCTCACACCGTGGCAGCGCGATTCGCTGGCGAGTGCTTTGCACATACCGGGCTTTCAGCGCGTGCGTGAAAACGGCGATGTGCAGCTTGAGCTTGTGGTGAGTCCGCTTACGGTTACGAAGAAAGAAGCGATGGACAAGCCTATCGATGTGGAGAAGAACGGAAAGAAGTCGGTGATGCACCAGTACTGGTACGACATTATGTATACTTTCCCTATGAAGATCCGCGTGGTAGCCAAAGGCCAGGTCATTACCGAGCAGGACCTGGAAGGTTTCTTTACTGCGAAGTACTATCCGCAGGATAACTCTTCACTCAGCAGTTTACAGCAGGAATACGAGCGTGACTATAGCTTTAAAGATCGCCTGCATTATGAGCGCACCGAGCAGCGCCAGCGCGAAGTACGCGAATGGCTCTTCAGCAACTATGGCTACGGCCTGTATGGCGACCGCATTGAAGTGGGCTATGTAAAAGACAGGAAAGACGAATATAGCGATCTGCAAAAAGCATTCTCGCTGCTATACGGAGCCTTTGCAGGCGCCGATAAAAAGATAGACTACCTGAACGATGATTTTAAAGCCCGGGTAAACGAAGCGATTGGTATATGGGAGGCCGCATTGAAGGAATCAGGCGAAGAGAAAAGTGCACGCATCAATCGCAAAGTTACCGCTATGATATACTATAACCTCGGGCTGGCGTATTATGGTCTGAATAATTTTGACAAAGCAGAAGAGTGGCTGCAGAAGATCGGTAAAGAAGCGAGTTCCAGTACGGAGCATCTTACCTATACCCTGAAACAAGTGGTAGCCGACAAACGCGCGCGTTTTGCTGCCAACGGTTTTGTAAACGGTGTGCAGCCCGACCTGACGGATCGCGGTTTTGCCAGACCTGCATCAGTAAAAGGCGGAGCCCCGCAGACGATGGCAATTGACCCGATTGCCGGCAGCGGCTTTCGTGACTATATCGTGCTCACCCCGGGCGATACCATGGATGTTCGCTTCGTCATGCCCTCGCACGATAGTATGCCTTTTGGCGATTCGGTATGGATGGAAGACCAGATCATCGTACTGAAAGACAACAAGCGCGTGGAAATATACCCGCAGGAGATACACGGGTATAGCTATAAAGGTGTGTATAAAGAATCGCTGCGATGGGTAAAAGACATGAACACCAGCCCGTGGACGTACGAAAACAAATTCTGCCGGCGGCTGGTGAGTGGTGCTATACCGGTATATAAATACTACTATGTTACCACGAGCATGCAAAATCGCACCAAACAGATTGTAGCCACCCGTATGTACTATAGGAAAGGCGATCAATTGCTGGAGGTTATGTTCCTGAATTTTAACCGGGGCGTATCCAAGCTGGTAGCCGATTATGCAGAACTATCGGAGCGCGTGAAGAACGGAGCTTTCCAGCGCGAAGATTTTGTAAAGATTATAGAAGAGTATAACGCGTGGGCGAAGAATAAGTCGAAGGGATAATGGTATACAGTATAGGTAAGATGAAGCAGGTATTTACAAGGCGAAGCGCAACGATGTTGCTGTTTCTAGCGGTGGCATTTCCGGAATCGTTGCTCGGTCAGCAGACCAGCGACCGGTTAACGCTATATTTCTCGGAAGTGCGGGCGGGCAAGAATCCTGCTATACCCAACGAGGTATTGAAGGCCGACCATGCCAAAGCTGTGCTGACAGCATTAGCGACATACCAATCCGATACGCTGGCCAGCGTGCGATTGAAAGTATATACGATTGAACACCGGCTGGGCCATGAATCAAAACAGGGCGCTGTTCGCCAGGTGGCCGTTGATAAACTGGTGCAAGGTGCCAGGGACAAAGACAGCGGCAATGCCGGGCTTGCTTTGGATTACCTGACCACTTTTGGTAAAGACGATTTCACCGCGGCATCGAAAGACAGCCTGCGAAATATACTTCGCACCAACCCGGCACACATCGACCAGGTATTCAAACTTATCGGCTTCCTCGAACTTGCGGATGTGAAGGAAACCATTCGTCCCTATACGCTTGCCGGAAACCCGCAGGCCGTGCGTTGGGCTGCGCTTGTGTCGCTGGCGCGCATGAACGATCTGCCGGCCATCAACGAAGTGATGAGGCGCGTGCGCAAGCTCCCGGTAAACGATGATGTGATCTACAAAATATTTCCTGACCTGGTATATACCCGGCATACGGAAGCCATTCGCTATATGGTGGAAGTTTTATATAGTGATGAGAAGAACTGCCTGTCTGCCGATGCCGAGCGGGAAGAACCTATTCCATGCGCTTACCGCATTATGGAACAACTGGCTCCCATTATAGACGGTTATCCCCTACCCCTGGATGAGTCGGGCGATATAAAGACAAACGATTATCAGGCTGCCCTGAAGAAAGTACGTGAATGGTTTTCGAAACACAGGAACTATACAGTGCTGCGGGATCGGTTTTGAGTGATTGAAGAAAAATATAGTACAGGTATAGTTTTACGATATGAGAATACATTTACCGGTAGCAGCTGCCCTGCTTTTTACCATTCAACTCCTGGCCTTCAACGGCTTCGCGTACACCGACTCTACCAAGGTGATGCGGGCAAAGGACTTGCCGCCTTCCGTACAGTCAGAACTTTATCGCACCTTCAATAACCTGAATGCTATACCATTGGCACAGGCTGCTTACGATCCGATCATGGTGCCGCAGGTTGTGCTGGCTGATTCACTGCAAGAACAGCGCGCGTATGCCAATGCATTGCTTGAAAAAGTGCAGGCGAGCCAGCGTTTCATTCAATCGCTGGATGAGCTTTCGGAAATAGATTTACCCGCCGGTGTGGTAAAGGCAGGAGGAGGCGTTGACTATAGTATACTTGTTGATCGTTTGACGGCAAACACGCAAGGTGCAATCCTGGATGTATATGTATCGCTGGCATTACCACAGACGGGTGATCGCATAGCGTTTCACGGAAAAGTTCCACTGTCGGCAAAGGGCGGTATAGCCGGAAGTGCCAAAGTATATCTCATCGGCGATCATCCTGTAAAGTTCAATGGTTCTACGTTGCTCACCATCAGGAGCACTCCCAACACTTATGTGGAATTTGACTGCAACGGTTTCAAGGGCGTGAGTATAGAAGCCGAGGTTCAGTTTTCACGCGACCTCATTATTCCGGAAGATGACAAAGGCAACGCCAGTCCGAATATAAATGATCGTGTCAAAGTAAATTTCACTACGTACGCACAAAGCCTGAACGATTTGATGGTAGGCATCAGTATGCCTGCTTTCCAGATCAAAGGCTTGAGTGGTTTTGGATTCAAAGTAACACAGGCATTTATAGACTGGAGTGATCTGGCCAATCCACCCGGTATAAGTTTTCCGAAAGACTATCCGGTAGAGAACGAACACCCGTTGCTATGGCAGGGTTTTTATTTACAACGGCTTGAAGTTCGCTTCCCTGCTGCCTTTGCCAAACAGAAAGGCGACAACTCGCGCATTGTTATCGGAGCAGAGAAAATGATCATCGATAACCAGGGATTTACAGGCGGGCTGTTTGCCGATAACGTACTCAGCGCCGGTAATATGAACGGATGGTCTTACTCACTTGACCATGCGGAACTTTTCCTGGTAACAAACCAGGTACAGGGCTTTACACTGGCCGGCACGATTTCGGTGCCCAATCTGAAAAAGAAAAAAGATAACAGTGCTACCAGTTTCGGATATAGCGCGACACGAAGTGCCGATGGTAACTATATATTTTCCGTTGCGCTAAAAGAAGACCTGAAGTTGCCGCTGCTGATGGCCGACCTTACACTGAATCCGGGGTCATCGATCATTGTAAAAGAGAAAGACAACCAATTTTATCCTACCGCTATACTCAATGGGCAACTCGGTATAACAACGGTAAGCAGCGGCCCGAAGGCGAGTTTCAAAGGTATAGCTTTCGAAGGTCTGCGCATCAGCACAGAAGCACCGTACTTTGATATACAGTCGGTAAGCTTCGGTAAAGAAGGTGAGCAGCAATCGGCTTCCAAATATCCGCTCGTCATCAACAACATTGGCGTGCGCAAAGATGGATCTGACAAGATCGGTCTGGGGCTGGATGTAACGATCAACATCGGGGGAAGCTCATCCGAAGGTGGGTTTGGTGGTACAGCAGCACTCGTAGTGTGGGGCAAGCGTGAGACGGTAAATGTTACCAACACAGAAGGCGCTGTTACCGGCACCTCCACAGGCGACTGGAAGTTTGATAAAGTGGAGATCAGCGGTATAGGAGTAAACTTCAAAAAAGCAGGTGTGATTGAAATAGCCGGTATGATCCGCTTTTATGAAAACGACCCGGTATATGGCGATGGCTTCAAAGGTTCAGTTTCCGGAAAGATTCAGATGATCTCCCTGAAAGTAGATGCACTCTTTGGCCGCACACCCGACTTCCGTTACTGGTATGCTGATGCACTCGTAGAATTTACACAGGGTTTACCACTGTTCCCCGGCTTCTCCGCGTATGGCTTTGGTGGCGGTTTCTATTCGAAGATGAAGCAGAGCACATCAGGCAGTGGCAGCACGATTGGCACCACACAATCCGGTATCACGTATGTGCCCGATGCAAACACGATGGGTATAAAAGCGCTGGTAAAGTTTGGAGCCACACCAAGTCAGGCGCCGTACAATGGCGATGTGTCGCTGGAAGTAGCGCTGAACACACACGGAGGTATAAACTCGGTAACCTTTACCGGAAATATAGTGGTGATGTCACCGGCATTACCGGGCGGGCTTGACCGCATGAAAGAGCAGGCTATGGCCGTTGCCGGCGATAGCAAGGCAGCCGCCAAGCTTCTCGCGCTGGTGCAGGGACAGGTGTCGGCCAATGTAAAGATCCTTTTTGATAATGAGAACGATGTATTGCACGCCAACATGGAGATGTATATCAACGTAGTGGGCGGTGTAATCAAAGGTATAGGCCAGAACAACCGTGCGGGCTGGGCGGTGGCTCACTTTGCCCGCGATGACTGGTATATGCTGGTGGGTACGCCAAACGACCCGGTAGGTATAGAACTGCTCTGGATGCTCAAGATGAAGAGTTACTTTATGATGGGCAAAAATATTCCGGGCAGTCCGCCACCACCACACCAGGTATCGGAGATACTCGGTATCGATGCTTCCGATCTTGACTATATGCGCGACCTGAATGCAGCCGCATCGGGCTTCGGGTTTGCCTTCGGCATGGACTTCAGTTTTGATACCGGTGATCTGCATTTCCTGATGTTCTACGGACGTTTCAGCGCGGGTATAGGAACCGACTTCATGATCAAGAAGTATGCGAAGGAATATCACTGTGTGGGCTCCGATGAAACGATCGGTATAAACGGCTGGTTTGCCAATGGTCAGGCGTATGCCTATATACAGGGCAAGATCGGTATCAGAGTACATCTTAGATTTTACAAGGGTAATTATGAGATATTGAGTATTGGTGCAGCCGCTATACTGCAAGCCAAAGGCCCGAATCCTTTCTGGATGCGCGGTATAGTCGGAGGTAAATATCGAATCCTGCACGGACTTATAAAAGGTAGTTGCAAGTTTGAAGTAACCCTTGGTAAAGAATGTACCGTGGTGGGCAACAGCAATCCGCTGGAAGATGTACACATCATTGCAGGCGTAACACCGGCCAAAGATGAAAAGGACGTAGATGTATTCAATGCACCACAGGCGGCTTTCAACATACCGATAGAAGACGAGTTTGAAGTAACTGATTTGGAGAACCGTCATCGTACGTTCCGCGGTAAACTGGTAGAGTTCTCCGTGAAGGATGGTGTTAACGCCATTACCGGCACCACGCGCTGGAATGAAGATCACGATGTAGTGGTACTCGACCCTGACGATGTTCTGCCCGGCAAGAAAGAACTGAAAGTAGTGGTAAAGATCACCTTCGAAGAGAAAGTAAATGGCGTGTGGAAAACGGTTCAGTTTGAAGGAAAGGATGTGGAAGAAAATGCAGAGACTACATTTACTACCGGCGAAGCCCCGGATTATATACCGGCCTCCAACGTAAGTATATCCTATCCTCTGCCCGGCCAGTACAACTTCTATCCGAAAGAATACAACCAGGGCTTTATACAACTCAAGAAAGGACAACCGTACCTGTTTACACCGGGTGCTGAATGGTCGCAGAAACTACACTTCACCGATGTGAATGCTCAACGCTATGCGGAGACTGATATAAAGTATAATGATTCTGACAGGAAGGTATATTTCACAATCCCCGATGGTATACAAACCGGCAAACTATACCACCTGGAAATCCTGAACATACCGCTGCAAAAACAGGTACTGGATGCCAACGTAACGAAAGTGGAGACCGAGGTTGCCGGAAGCAATGGACAATCCACGGTGACTACCAAAACACTGGAAGGCGATCTTACGCTACGCGATGCCAAGACAATTTATACATTGACCTTACGCACCAGTCAGTACAATACATTCAAGGAAAAGATGGCAGGTATACAGCAGGCGCAGGCCATGCGTATGCAGTTACCCGAACCAAATATATTCCAGTTGATTTCTCATTTAAGTACACCCGAGTGGCTGGATGAATATGAAGTAACCGGTGGTAATGGCTTTGAGAAACTTGTACAAGGCGAAGCCATACTGGACGACAACAACTGGTATAATAAGAATATATACCCCCTTGTTTATGAGGGCTATCCGCTCAATGGCAATATGAGCATTACTAACCGCGATGCACTGGTATTGGGTGTTCCTCCGGTTCGTTCGGTATACATTGAACAGGCAGCTTACTATCCGGTGCTGACCGAAAAGGCTACGGATATACCGGCGATCACTATAACAGGCGATCTGAAGTATGACCTGATGCAGCCGATGTTTGCCGACTACCGGGATATTCAACACCAGGTAGCGAACTATGTAGTCGATCATCCCGAACGTGTAACGCCACGATTCAGCACGCTGCTCACGAGCGGCTTCCCGGTATATAAATATGGAAAATATAGTCTGCGGTTCAAATATGTTATACCGGGCGTAAACAAGGTAAGCAGTACATACGACCTGGAAATGTTCAACCCTATACCGGACTAGCGAAGTGAGAAGAAACACAATGAAAAAGATACTATTGATAGCGATAGCCGGATTTGTGGCTGTTGCAGGATACGCACAGCAAACTGCAAAGAAGTCAGAAGCGATTCAGGTAATTGCGCGACCTTCTGCCGATTCGGTTGTTTTACGCTGGGCTCCGATTGGCACGGACCAGTGGCTTAAAGCCAACCGTGCTGGCTATACCATCGAGCGGTTTACACTGGTACGCAATAATAAAGTAGTGCAGCCGGTAGAGCGAAAGCAATTAACTACATCGCCTGTGAAACCTTTACCGGAAGAGCAATGGCAGAAGTTTATCGGCAACAAGTATGGACTGGTAGCAGCACAGGCGCTCTATGGAGAGACGTTTGAAATGAACATTGATCCGGGCGATGTGATGCAGATTGTCAATAAAGCAAAGGAAAATGAACAGCGCTATTCCATCGCCATGTTTTGTGCCGATATGTCGCCTGCTGTAGCCAAAGCACTGGCTTTATACTGGAAAGACACACCGGTGGAAAAGAATGTAAAATATCTCTACCGGATCAGTGTTTACAACGGCACCGATACACTGAAAGGCAGTGTATTTGTAAACACGGCTGACAAATATACCCTGCCTGCGGTTACGGATGTTACGGCACAGAGTAAAGGCAACGTAGTAACGCTTCGCTGGAAGCAGGCAGACTTTGAAAGCTTCTATACCACGTATATAGTAGAGCGATCGGAAGGCGGCAAACCGTACGTACAGGTTACGGACATACCCGGTGTTACCCTGAGCAAGACAGGACAGGAAAGTAAATATCAATATGCTGTAGACACGCTCGCTGCCGTGGATAAACCGTATACATATCGTGTACGCGGTATTACGCCTTTCGGTGAATACGGGCCGGCATCAAATGTTGTTGATGTAAGAGCAAACAAGACCACGGTATCCAGTGTGTTCATTACTTCGGCACTAAGTCTGGACAACAAGAGCATCGATGTGCAATGGGAATTTCCTGTGGCTGAGAATGATGCGCTGAAGGGCTTCGAAGTAACACGTGCTGCAAAAGCATCCGGGCCATACAAGACGATTCATAAAGATATACTTCCCATAACAGCCCGTGCCTTTAAAGATACCAATCCGCAGCAATCCAACTACTACAAGATCAAAGCAAAAACACTTGATGGAACGGAGATTATCTCCATGCCCTACCTCGCGATGCTAGTGGACAGTATACCACCGGCTGTGCCGATAGGCATGCAAGGCAAGGTTGATGAGTTTGGCAATGTTCGCATCAGCTGGAAACGTAATACCGATGCCGATATATACGGCTACAGAGTTTACCGCGCGTACTACCAAAGCGAAGAGTTTGCCCTCATGACGGGTGAACCCTTGAAAGACACTACGTTTACGGATCGCGTAGAATTAAAAAGCCTCAACGAAAAGATACACTATCAGATCATGGCGATCGACCGCAATCAGAACCACTCTGCCTTATCGGCTGTACTGAGTCTTGCTTTACCTGATAAAGTTCCTCCCATGCCGCCGGTGTGGCTCCCGGTCAAATCAACAAAGGAAGGCGTAGAGCTCAGCTGGCAACCCAGCGGAAGCCAGGATGTTGTAAAATATGAAGTATACCGCAAAGGCGATGGCGGGCAGTGGATACGACTGACCACCAAGGCAGCGGGGAAAGATTCAGTATATACCTATACCGACCAGAACCTCAACAGCAACGCAACCCAATACTATACCGTGATTGCTGTGGATGAAGCTTCGCTGGAATCACCTCCCACACCGGTAGTATCCGGGTTCAAGTTGCCTTCGCTTAAAGCGGCTGCAGCGGTAAACGCTGTTATCGATCGCGTGGGTAATAAAATTATACTCCGCTGGTCGTATGATGACGCCAATGCTGTTTCCTATCGGATCTACAGGAAGATGAACAATGGACAAATGATGCTATACCGCACCGTAAAGGAAAAACAGTTCAATGATACCGGTGTGATTGTGAACAACAACTATAGCTATGCAGTCATGGTGATTTTCAACGATGGCAGCCAGTCGAAGTTAAGTAAGGAAGTAAAAATAGTTTATTAGGAAATTGAAAATGCAGGTTATGAAGATAAGATATTGGTTGCCCGTGATGCTTGCACTTGTAAGCTTCTCTGCCTACTCACAATCCTATTATGTAGTGATTACGTTTACTCCACATGGAAATACCACATGCGGTAATAACTATTACACTCTTCCTTCAAGGATTGCAGGAACGATCAGTAATTTCAATGGAAGTAGTCCTGTGAATTTTAGTGTATCTACTTTTGATCACTCTTTTCAAAAGAAAGTAATGTTACCGGGCCCACTAAATGGCTATAAGATTGCATATCAAAATCAAATCGCTCCGGATGGTATTAATTGGACAACTACCTGTGACTCCCATACCATTTCATCTACGTCAGCAATTGTTGGCACCTTGTATACCGATCCCAATAACTACTTTAATTTTACGTATTGCTCGGAGCCTGTAACAAAGCAGTCATTCTCTATAACCGGTGGTGATTATGGCGACTATCTGACCATCTCAAAGATCGAGCATACAAGTCCGGCACCAACGTGGCAGGTGAGTATGGATGCTATTACCTGGAAATCATTTACGATGCCGCCTGCAAAGGGTGGGTATGTTCCTGAAACCCAATCGGTGGGCACTTATTTTCAGGTAGATCGCGACATGCTTCGAAATGTATTAGGCTCTACATTTTATGGCAAGCCTATATATTTTCGCTCAGCTTATACGAATGTCTGCTTTACTTCTACTTCTGACCCTAGGACCAGTCCTTTTGTTTTCGCGCTCAAGCCAACGGTTACAATAACTTCTTCTGAAGACGTCAGGTGTAAAGGCGAATCAAACGGAACAGCTACACTCAATATACAGCATCCGGATGTAGACAGGTTTGTTATCACCTGTAAGAATCTGGATAACTCCGCCTATGATTTTCAGATACCGGCAGCGTACCGAGGCGACAATGTTGTTTCCGGATTACGTGCCGGAAACTGGCAGTTCATCATTGAGAACAATAACTCGGTAAATGCCAGTGACTATGGTTCGGCCTCTGAAACGATTAACCACACTGCAAACGAACCTTCTCTGCCACTTACCACTTCTTTAACACCAAAAAAGTATAACGGCTTTGATATAACCTGCAATGGAAGCGCGGATGGCGAAATTACCGGCAGCGCAGCCGGAGGAAATGGCAACTATACCTATTCGTGGTCGCAGGACGCAACGCTGGCTTCTGCCTCTGCAACGGGACTCAAGGCAGGAAGCTATACCTTCACGGCAACAGACTATAAAGGATGTACTGCCAGCAGTTCGTTGACGCTCATTGAACCAACCAAGTTAACCGTGGCATTAACGTCTACAGGAGGCAAAGGTGGTTATGATGTAAGCTGCTGGGACAAGAGCGATGGTGCGTTGCTCGCGACAGGAAGCGGGGGTGTATCGGGTTATATCTATACATGGTCAACCGGAGCAACCGGCAATTCGATCGCTGCACTTCCGGTAGGCAATTATATCGCTACTGTAAAAGATGGCAACAACTGTACTGCGCAGGCATCAAAAACACTTACGGCACCTGTTAAAATAGATTTTGCTATCAACGAGCTTGCATCGCTTACCTGTCCCGGTGATCAGACAGCTATACTGGAAGCTAAACCGGTAGCTTCGACTATCATTGGTTCAGCGTACTATAACTGGGCTTCCGGTGAAACCGTATCTACCATCCAGGATAAAGGAGCCGGTACATATTCGGTAACCGTATCCGATGATCAGGGATGCAGCACAACCAAATCCAAAACGCTTACCGATCCGCTCCCCTATACGGTCTCTATCTCGCCTTTATCCAACTATAACGGAAGCTATATCAAATGCAACGGCGACAGCAACGGTTCACTGGCAGCCATTGTAAAAGACGAGAACAACAATACGGTAACCGCACAGGATTACCTGTGGACGGTGGGCAGTTCAACAGTAGGCGAAGGCGCAACACTGTCAACCATTAATAATCTCAATGAAGGACAATATAAAGTGGTTATAACCTATCGCAGTCAGTGCAAGGCCGAAGCATCGTTCTTTTTGCCCGATCCGGAAGCCGTTGCCGTAACTGTATCTCTGGCCAGTAACTACAATGGTCAGGCCATCAGTTGCTACAATATGACCGATGGAAAATTACACGCTATTGCTTCAGGTGGCACGGGTGCACTGTCGTATTCCTGGAATACAGGAGCAACAGGTTCTTTACTCACCAATGTTGGAGCCGGTTCGTATACCGTTACTGCCAAAGATGTAAACGGGTGTATCGGTACGGAAGTAATGGACATTCAAAATCCTGATCCTGTACAGGCGCTGATCGCGAATGTATCGGATTATGCAGGCTATGGTATATCGTGCTACAACGCAAGCGATGGATCGATCACAGCAGCGGGTACAGGAGGCACAGGGGTGTATACGTATTCATGGTCGAACGGAAAAACATCCGCGGTCATCAATAGCCTTGCAACCGGTAATTATACGGTGACTGTTTCGGATAACAACGGTTGCAAACAAAGCATCAGCCAGGAGATTACTTCCCCTACTGCATTGTCTCTGGCAATTGCCAATCAGAAAAATATATCATGCTTTGGTGGTAATGACGGAAGTATACAATTGCAACCCTCCGGTGGTGCAGGAAGCTATACTTACTCGGATGACAGCAAAGCAACCTGGCAATCGGGAAATATATTTGACAACCTGGCACAGGGAAGCTATACCCTTTATTTGCACGATGCCAATGGCTGTGAGAAAAATATAGCTGCTACGTTAACGCAACCCTCACAGATTGCTATATCCTTTACCAATATTCAGCCTGCGTTTTGCAGCAATCCAACGGGAACAGCTACAGCCGTAGTATCCGGTGGTGTGAGCGGCTATGCCTATCGCTGGCAGGATTCAAAATCCAACGTGGTGGATATGGATGCAGTGCTATCGAATGTAAAGAGCGGCATTTATACACTGCTCGTGCAAGACAAGAACGCCTGCTCCATGACAAACTCGGTTGCGATAACAAGCAACGATGGAGCGAAATCGACATACACCGCTACAGCCGCAAAATGCTTCGACTCCGCTGACGGCAATGCTGCCATCACGATCACAGAGGGCGATGGACCGTTTGTGATCGAGTGGCCGGATGGTCAAAGTACATTGCAAGGTATAAATCTGAAAAAAGGAACTTACAATGTACTCATTACCGATAGCCACAACTGTACGGTAGTACAAGCAGTGGATATACCGGCTCCGGATGCACTTCAACTGGCTGTTAAAAGTGAAACCATACCGACCTGTAACGGCGTATGCGATGGACAGTTAACGCTGGAAGCAACCGGTGGTGCCGGCGGCTATATCTACCAATGGAATAACCAGACAAGCGCAACCCAAACGCAACTGTGTGCGGCTGTATACCCGGTAATATTGAAAGATGCCAACGGCTGTACACTCCGGCAGGATGTAGAATTGAAACATCCTGACCCGATCCAGCTAACGGTAGTCAATACCACACTGCCAACCTGCAAAGACGGTTGTGACGGAGCCCTGGAAGTAACAGCCCAGGGTGGTAACGGTGGCTACACCTATACCTGGGCAACGGGTGGAAATTCAAACATCAAAAACAATATATGTCCCGGAGATTACACCGTGGCTGTAACCGATGTAAAAGGATGTAAAGGTGAGAGCACGGTTACCCTTAGCAACACACCTGCCCTGCCGCTTGACCTGGGTGGTGGCGTTACATTGTGTGTCGGTCAGAAATATACGTTGGATGCCGGTGCAGGCTGGAAAAGTATAGCCTGGGGAAGCAATACCGGTTTGAACAGCGCAGACCAGAAGGTAACGGTGAGTGAAGCGGGACGTTATTGGGTAGAAGTATATAATGACAAAGGATGCATGTCGCAGGATACGTTTCTGCTGCAAACCTCATACGACCTGTTGAAGGCGGCATTCCTGATGCAAAGCCAGGCAGCCGTTGGTGATACGGTAGTAATGATTGATATATCATGGCCGTTACCGGAACGCATCGAATGGAATTATCCGCCTGAAATGACCAGGCTCCTCGACAACGGCGATGTAGTATACGGTCAATACAGGAACGCAGGTGTTTACGAAGTTACACTCGGTGCACACCTGGGTGAGTGTTATGACAAGCTCGCCAAAACCATTACGATTATTGAAGGAGCCGGTGGCTCCGGTGGCGGAAGACTGGGCTATGAAGAATATGTAAAACAGTTTACGCTGTATCCCAATCCCAACAACGGAGCATTTCACGTAGGTGTGGAGCTTGCTGAAGTAATGCCGGTTACGGTGAGTGTATGGCACGCCCCTACCGGAATATTAATCACGCAGGTTCAAAAGAGCGGAGGCAAACAATACGAACTATACTTTGACCTTAGACCGCTGACTTCCGGAACCTACGTGCTGAGGCTGGATTTTGAAAAAGGGAAACGATATATACGGTTCGTGGTGGATTAAAAGTGAGCCAAGCGCTATAAATTATCGTGATACCTTATTTTTCAGGTATGTTTTAGAATAAATAAAGCTATATACTTGTCGTCACAGTTAGCCTTTAAACATTTTGGGGCAGGAAGAATTTCCTGCCCCTTTTACTATCCCTTCCAATCTGATCAAATGCTGTTATTGTCCGCGCTTCGCCCGAACTCCGCACGCCATGCAATTGAGCTATTAATGACTACTGATTAACCGGTTACGATTAACGCCAACTATCGTCTCTTCGATGCCTTCAATGCGGGCCAGTTAGCGTTTGCTTTTTTGATGAGATTATCTTCATCCTTACTCCACGGCTCCAGCGAATTGAACTGTGCACCGCTAAAGGGAAGTTTGCCATTATAAAAAAGATATAACTTTCCATCCGTCACTTTGAATGTCTCGGGATTGATGGATACTTTTTTGTTCTGCGCTCCTACCGCCAGGGCGCAATAGCCATCGTATTGTGGCAAATAATTTTGTGGCTGTTTCACAAATTCATCGCGGTTTGCCGGGGTTGCAAAATAATAGATTACCTGGTTATAGGTTGCTGTAATTCCGGGAGAACCTTTGACCGCCTTTTCATTCTTGAAATAAGCTACCACATCGTATCCTCCAATGGCAACGCGGTCCTTTCCTACCGGCTCTACCTGTGCACCTGCAGTTACTGACCAAACCGCGAGCAGCATCACACAAACCAATCTCATGATCTTCATAAAAGAATTTTATCTCGTGCAAAAATAAGTTTTTGCCCGGGATAAATTGTCGCAGACGTGACATTGCCTTCGTTCCAAGTGAACCGCTACGGGTTAACCCTGTAAAAATTAACAGTCAATGGCTAACGGCCGCGTGCGCGGATGCGGTTCTCTACATTTTTAACACCTGCTATGGATTCAACAAGGTCTTCGGCATATCTCCTGGCATCGCGGTCTTCTACGGTGCCGCCCAGAATTACTTCGCCGGCGTGTACTTCGATCTCTATATCGGTGGCATCCAGGAAAGGGTCTTCGGATAAGCGACTATATATATCATCGTGAATGCGTTCGTCTGATCGCTGATAATTTTTAGGTCCTTTGCCGCGATGCATGCCGTCTTGTTCCATGCGTTCGTTGCGCAGATACTGCTGCCACGAAGACCAATCATGATTGTCAGGATCGTTATGCCAGCCGGAGTACTCATCACCCCACGGCCGCGTGTTATACAGATCGTTTCGCTGTGACTGACGTACGCTGCGGTTATACTCTTCCTGGTTATACGTATTGCCGGAATACCCGCCACGACCGTAATTACTGAAATCTTCCTGCTCACGATCATCGTAGTGATAATCGCGCGGTCCGTAATTCGGAATGATATGGGTGTAATGGTGCTGACCGGGAGGATTAGCAGGGTATATATTTCTTGGGGTTCTTTTGTAGTTTTTCATAGTATAGTATATTAAAGTCCGAAAGGTTAAAGCACAAATCTCCGCTGGCAGGTAGAAAAATAGGTTAAATACCACCACTTATATACCTATAACAGAAAGCGCTCTTCATACTCTTTACAGGGTTATAAAAGATAAGAGGCTGTCCTATTTTAAATAAAACAGCCTCCCAGTCGTTCTCTTTTCATGTGGTTTCCGGTTTTGATTGGAATATGCGTTTTCTTCAATCATTACCATTTTTGCCGAGACCGACATGCTGTGAGAGTCTAATATCGTGCCTGCGCAGGCAGTACATCGATTCCATGCAACATGAGCAGTCGACCATCTTTATTTGTCCTATTCACGCCCCAGGCGTGCCGGAATATAGACACTTGTCAGGGCCGCACTTCAATGGCAATTTTACCGAGTATCTTCTCTTCTTCCTTCGCGCGATAGGCTCTTGGTGTATCGGCAAGTGAATAGGTTCGCGCGATGTGTATCTGCAGTGCACCCTCTTCAATCAGGCTTGCAATCTGCGAGAGCGTTTTGCGGTCGATCCTTGTCATTTCCAATACAGCCCGAACACCATATTGTTCCATGAGTGCTTCGTCTGGCTGCGAAAGCATGGATACTACAATGCCGCCAGGCTTCAACACCCGAAACGACCTGCGATAGGTCTCCCCGCCAATGGTATCCAGCACTGCATCGCAGTCCTTTACTTTTTTATCAAACGTCTCGCGGGTATAATCGATCACATGATCGGCACCCAATGATTTTACAAACCCTATACCTTCTCCGGATGCCGTGGCATATACCTTCGCGCCTTCATTTTTGGCCAGCTGAATGGCAATAGAACCTATACCACCGGAGCCCCCGTGTATCATTATTTTTTGTCCAGTCTTCAATTGCATATAGTGATGAATGGCCTGATATGCGCTGCAGGCTGCCAAAGGCAACGCTGCAGCTTCTGTAAAGCTGATGTTGGCCGGCATCTGTGCAATGCAATCCTCGGGAGTAACTGCATATTCGGCAAAGGCTCCCGAACCATCGTGCAGTACACTGGCCTGTCCAAAAACGCGATCGCCAACCTGTAGGTTCTTTATATCCGCTCCTACCATTTCAATTACACCAGCCACATCCAACCCGGGAGTAATCGGAAAATGTATAGCGGATTTATAGTGCGAATCTTTACTGATCGATTTCGTATCGATGGGATTGAGGCTCGAAGCATGTACTTCTATCAACACCTCGTTTGCTGCCGGAACGGGCTTGGCAACCTCTTCCAGATGCAACACTTCCGCTCCTCCAAATTCATGAACTGTCACTGCTTTCATAGCGATATATTTATAAAAATTTACTTTACACCTTTTGCTTTATACTTCTCACGTTACGCTTTATACCTTACACTTTATGCTTTACGCTTTATACTTTACACTTTATGCTTTAAGCTTTAAGCTTTAAGCTTCATACTCCATTACACACCAAACGGATACGTCTCCGGCAGCTGCCCGCCATCAGGCTCGAAATACAACGGGTGCAGTGCGCGCGTCCTGTCAAGGTATAGCAGTGCATCGTATCGCGAAGGAAGGATGGTCGGTACAAACTGTGCTCTATCGTATTGCGGCTGATACACTACTCCTATAGCACGATGACCGATGTAGTCGTGAAACCGCTTGTTCCAGTATTCATTGTTCAACAAGATCAGTTTATCTTCTGCAGAATCTTCATGCAATATATACTCCAGCGTACCTTCAGGAGCCGGAGGAATGGTCATTTTCTCCATCACACCTCCCCAGGCCGATCCCGCCATAACGGTTCCCGCCCATGAAGCAAACCCCGCAATATATACTCCCGAGCTTTCCCTGTGCTTCTCCCGAACAAGCTGCCCGACATTCCACATGCCCTGGTCTTTCATATCGGTATAGCGCGCATCTCCCACATGGGTGTTGTGCTCCCATACGATGCCTTTTGCACGCCTTCCATAAAACCTCATAATGGAATCCAAGGCTGCCACCATGTGGGAATCGCGTATATTCCACGATTCATGCTGAAATGATATCATGGCCCGGTAGTAATGTTCTGCGTTCGCAATAACCTGTGCGTTCATCTCTGCGTTGAGGGCCGCTTCCGGATCATGATCATAATTTCGCGATCGCTTTCGTACTACCTGCAACAGCTTTACTACTTCGTTGGCACAGTGGGTTGAAAGCGTAAGCATGGCCCGTGCATAATGTTGTTCTTCTTTATACGGTTCGAAGCAACGGATCGCTTCCATAGCATATCGTGCCGCCTGGGGATCTTCCCTGCGCAGATAATGAACTATCACTTCCATGGATTCCCAGAGGCTATATACATCCAATCCATAAAAGCCGACTTTCTCATGAACCGGCCGGTTCCGGTTATATTCCCGCATCCATTCCATTAGTGCCGCTATCTCCCAGTTGGCCCACATCCAGGTGGGCCAGCGTCTGAAAGATTTCAACACATCGGCAGCGCTTTCTCCTGCATCTGCATAACCTTTTACAAACCGGTTGATGCGATAGCAATCCGGCCAGTCACCTTCCACTGCTATAAATGAAAAACCTTTTTCCTGTATCAGTCGCTTGCTGACGGCTGTGCGCCAGGTATAGTACTCATGCGTGCCATGTGTAGCTTCGCCCAGCAGTACATAGCGTGCATCGCCTATAGCTGTTAGCAAAGGATCAAGATCCGCTGATGAACGAAGCGGATATTGATTTTTACGATTGATATTTCTTATTGAAGCAACCATGAATCGCGCAGCTTAAAGTTTAACACCAAAGTTCAAAGCCGGGGCAGCCAGAGATGAGATTGTAGATATTGAAAAAGAAAAAAGCATGCCTTGAGAAAACCGGTAAACAGCCCAATAAATACACGGCCTAACAACGATACCATATATACCACCGTGGTGTAGAAAGAATGTACCAATATTATCTTTAACAATAATTTTGTAGTCTTCTAATTTTCCAATTCCTGATCTTCTAATTCAATTTCCCGAACGGACAAAGATGATGACTGACGGTGGGCTGAAACATGATTGCCATACACGGCATGATATGCAATGGCGATGGTTATCCGCTAACAGAAATACAATCAGGAATTAAATGGGGCAAAGTAGGATCGCTATACTTTGCCCGATTCTCTTTTTAGGCGAACAGGGCCACTACTCTGGCAGGGCCAGCTGATGCCCCTACAATCTTTAAGGGAAATGCGGCCACGGTAAATCCGCTATAGGGCAGTGCATCCAGGTTTACCAATTGTTCCATGTGGCAATACTCCTTGTCTCTTCCTACAAGGTGTGCCTGCCAGAACAATTCTGAATTGGATGTTTCCTTTGCTTTCTTTATCTGGTAAGGCAGTGGCACATCCCACCCCCACGAATCTATACCCATCACTTTTATACCTTTATCGATCAGCCACGAAGTTGCTTCCGGGCTCATGCCGGGGCCTATATATGGAAACGCTTTGGTGCCATTGAATTTATCGCGGCCGGTTTTGATCAGCACGATCATGCCGGGCAGCAAATCGATCTTCTCCTGCTGCAAAAACTGCTCTATATCTTCCACCGTGATCAATTCAAAATCTGCTTTGTGTTTCATATCGATCACAACGCCCGGGCCATAGCACCAGTCGAGCGGAATCTCATCGATAGTCTTCGAGCGCGCTCCACCACAGGTAGGTGAATAGTGCCACGGTGCATCCATGTGCGTGGTAGCATGCACGCCCATTTTCTGAATGGTATCATCTGCCCAGCCTTCAAAATGTTTGGGGAATAAACGAAACGGCAATCCCAGCAAACGGATCAGCCACTTTGCTTTCCGGTGAGGCTTGTGCCTGATCTTTACTTTCATGAACCATGGATCGGTCTCATTATACCGGATCGGTTTTGACAGGTCAACAATGCGCATGCTATATATTGAGTTGGTTACTACTGACTCCCCGCAACGTTTTTTACCAGGGATGCTTGTGGCGGTTAACGCTTTTTATCGCGCACAAAGTTAGTGATAAAACCATAGCTTCAAAGCAAGCCATGCTGCTGTGTAAATTCCATGCATACAAACAACTGACGAAGTATATACGCGGTTCGCTATATATATAAAGAGGCAACCGTCAGAACGGCAGCTGCATTTGGCTCAACCCGTTGCATCTTTCAAAATATACCCGATGCCCCGTATATTTTCAATCTTGAGCGAGCCATCACTCCGCAAATACTTGCGCAGGCGCGAAACGAATACATCCATGCTGCGGGCAACAAAGAAACCATCATCTTCCCAGATCGCCTTCAGGAACACATCACGCTCAATCAGTTTACCGCAGTGTCGAAAAAAGAGCAGTAACAACTTGCATTCTTTATAGGTAAGCCGCGTAGTCTCGCCGTTCGCATGAAGCAGTAAATTGTGCACATCGAGCGTAGAATTACCGGCTTTTAATACTGCAGAACGATCGACTGGAGCATGAACATCAGCGGTGCGTTTCAGAATAGCCTCGATGCGGTATTTAAATTCCTGTATACTGAATGGCTTGCACACATAATCATCGGCACCGATCCGGAAACCGCGTATGCGATCTTCAAGTTGATTTCTGGCCGTAAGAAAAACAATGGGAATCTGCTGATTATACTTGCGCACTTCCATCGCCAGATCAAAACCATCTTTCTCCGGCAGCATAATGTCGAGTATGCACAGATCGAAGGGATGATTGTGAAAGGCTGTTAATCCTTTCTCACCGCTCACATATAAATGCACCTGCCAGCCATGCGCATCGAGTGTATCCTTGATGAGAAAGCCCAGGCTCTCGTCATCTTCTACCAGCATTATTTGTGCACCTTTGCTCATGCTTTCGGAAGTATAATTTGTACTTCTGTTCCTCTGTTCAGCTCACTCAGCAATTGTATCCGGCCGCGGTGTACCTGCACCACATGCTTTACAAAGCTCAATCCCAGGCCAAAACCTTTCACAGTATGAATATTTCCCGAGCTGACGCGGAAAAATTTTTCAAATACTTTGGCACGATGCTGCGGTGCAATGCCAACGCCATGATCGATCACATCAATTTCTATATGATCGCCCAGATCCCTGGTGCGCACCAGTATATGCGGACATTCCAGCGAATATTTCTCAGCGTTGTCAATTACGTTTGTTATTGCCTGCAGCAACAGATCTTTATCGCCCAGTATAGATGCCTGGCTGGCAAGAAAATCCAGGCGAAGCGTTCCCTGCCGTTCGCGCACCTTCAACTGAAAAGCTTCGGCACAATCTTCAATGAGCCGGTGCACATCCATCGCTTCAAGTACGGGGCGCCTCATATATTCAAGCGAGGCACCACTCAATACCTGGTCGATCTTCTGTCGCAGGCGCTCGTTTTCCCTGAGCAGTATGTTAACATATACCTGTGTAGCTGCATCAGGAATTTTATGCTGCAGTATCTCACCGGCAATGCGGATGTTGGTTACCGGAGTTTTAAATTCATGCGTCATGTTGTTGATGAAATCGTTTTTCAGCTCAGCAAACTTTCGCTCACGCAATAGCGAAGCAATAGCATACGCAAAAAATCCCATCATCAACAACAGGATGATCGTTGAGAAAATCCACACATCCAACCGGGCCACTACATAACTTTGCTTCTTCGGGAAATATACCGCGAAATTCTTCTCGGCCATACTTCGACTATACGCTGCCTTCTCTGCTTCCAGCCTTCGTGTGGCTTCTACATAATGCCCGTATACCAGCGTATCGTCTGCAGCATCATAAACACCAAGCTCATAGTCGATCGAGAGACTTCGGCGTGAAAATTCTTTTCGAAGCAGGCTGTCCAACTGTACATCATTCAACGGGCTGTTCGTGGCTACAAAAAAGAAATTGGATGACATCTTCCTGATCTCTGCATCTTTGGCAACAGAATCTGCCACCTTGCGCAAAGCTATCTGCACGGTGTGATCAAATTGCCTTTCGGCGACATCAAATGCTTTGTTAAACCAGTATAGCTGAATCACCAGCAAACCTGTAAGCACCACCGTGCCCAACAGAATAATACCTCGAAGGTGCTTTGCTTTCATGCTACTAAAATTAACGCATTAACAACTGCCGGGTTAGCACTTTCTGCTTTTTAACACTCCATTAACACTTCTTTACAGTTGTTAACCTTTTACTGCCCGGCCGCGCGGTAGCATTGTAAAAACTTTACAAACATGTTCTCCCGAAAGGAATATCTATTTTTTATAGCATCCATACTCCTGGTTATTCTTGCATTTGCCTGCATGACGTACGATCCTTCTGAAAATGGCTTTGGTATACTTACGCGCAGCATTGCACCAGTTATTCTGCTCATCGGGTTGTTGCTTCCGGTACCGGCCATCATCGGCTTCCATTCATCAACACCCAGTCAATGGTTATCTTCTCTGCAATCCCACCTTCGTGAAAATCTCGCGGGATTGTTTGTGTTCGCAGCAGCGCTGGGCACATACCTCCTTACACTTGAACCTACTGCAAGTTTATGGGACTGTTCTGAATTTATTGCTACCGCCTATAAATTACAAGTGCCGCATACACCGGGCACACCGTTATTGCTGGTGATTGGAAGGATATTTACTCTATTTTCCTTCGGAGATGTAACCCGTGTAGCCATTACGATAAATGCCATGAGTGCATGTTTCTCAGCGTTAACGGTTATGCTGGTATACTATATTATTCTGATGCTGGGAAACACAGCTCCCCATACAGCACGCAATCATCCCGGATTGATCCTGTCTGCCGTGGGAGGCAGCCTTTGCCTTGCATTCTCCGATACGTTCTGGTTCTCGGCCGTGGAAGCAGAAACATACGGGGCCTCCTGTTTCTTTATGGTGCTGCTGATGTGGATGATCCTGAAAGGAAAAGATTTTGCAGAACCGAGGCGCTCCCGCTGGCGGGTGTTGATCTTTTATATAGCGGGCCTCTCCTATTGCATTCATCCCATGAGCTTGCTCGCATTGCCGGTGCTTCCTTTTGCCTGGTATACCCGCCATCGCAACCTCTCCTTCTGGCGCCTGCTTATGCCTGCCGTTGCCGGGGCATTGATTGTACTGTTCATTAATCGCTTTATTGCCGTGGGTATACCGGAGCTCGCTTTTTATACCGACCTCTTTGTGGTGAATCAACTCGGCATGCCCTTCTATACCGGGGCGGTGCTGATGTTAACAGGATTTATCGTGGCCTTTATTCTTCTCATCAGGAGATATAAAACTTATCAGGCCTATACCTGGTGTGCAGTATTTCTCATTGCAGGATTTCTACCGTATGGCATAATCATTATTCGTTCCGGGTTCAACCCACCGATTGATGAGGGAAACCCTGAAAACCTTTCGTTGTTCAAAGCCTATATGAACCGCGAGTCGTACCCCACCAGACCTTTGCTATACGGACCGTATTTTGATGCAGCCATAGAAGATGTTACCGCCGGTAAACGCATCTATCACCAGGGAAAAAGTAGTTATGAATTAGCGGGCACATTGTCTGAATATACCTACACCCCGGAACGACAAACCGTTCTGCCGCGCATGTATAGCAATGATCCGGCACACATAGCCGGCTATCAGCAATGGACGGGGCTGAAGCCGGGGGAAAAGCCCGGGTTCAAAGACAATATAGTGTTCACCCTTCAGTACCAGGTCGGGCATATGTACCTGCGTTATGTGCTCTGGAATTTTGCGGGCCGTGCAGGCGATGTACAGGATAGTTCGTGGCTCGCACCCTGGGATGCGGGAATGTCTTCACATGCACAACGTGCCCGAAATCAATACTGGGCTATACCGTTATTACTTGGTATGATAGGATCTATATTTCATTTTCGCTACAACCGAAAGGATTTTGTCTCCATTAGTATCTTCTTTCTGCTGACGGGATTAATTCTTGTGCTATACCTTAACGCAACGCCCCATGAACCGCGCGAGCGCGACTACATTTTTGTAGGCTCCTATATAGCTTTTTGTATCTGGATTGGAATGGGAATCTATGCCGTATATAATCTGCTCAGGCGTGGTATGGCAGCACGCATTATTACCGGTTGTATCTGCATACTCGTTCCTGCCTGGATGTTTTATCAGAACTATGATGACCACAACCGAAGCGGTCGCACATTCCAGATAGATCAGGCACGCAACACGTTAAGGAGCTGTGCTGCCAACGCCATTCTCTTCACGGGTGGCGACAACGATACCTTTCCCTTCTGGTACCTGCAGGAAGTAGAAGGATACCGCACCGATGTGCGGGTGGTAGTGCTTAGTTACTTCAACACCGACTGGTATATCCACCAGTTGGAAAAACAGTACTATCAATCAAAACCATTCCAGCTATCGCTGTCAGAAAAAGCCTATCGTCAATACGGCCCGAACGATGTACTATATTTACAGGAGAGTATTCGTGAAGGGATTGATACCGAAAAATACCTGGCGTTATTAAAGGCTGAACATCCTGCGCTGCACATGAAGGCGCGCAGTGGCGAAACGTATAGCATACTGCCATCCAGGCTCCTGAAAGTACGGGTTGATAAAAAACAATTTGAAGCGAGCGCACAGGGTAATCTTTTGCCCGGGGATTCCATTAGCGAAGAACTCACGTTCCGGGTGATACAAAATTATCTTACCAAAAACACACTGGCCTTTCTCGATCTGCTCATCAGCAACCACTGGCAACGTCCCCTGTATTTCAACTTTACATCCCTGAACACGTTCGACATTGACATTAAACCGTATATGGTGCAGGAAGGTACTCTATATCGCCTGCTGCCCACGCTGCCGCATAAAGATGGCATGATGAATACCGCACTGATGTATAAAAATCTCGTGGAGCAATCGGACTATACCAATCTTTCTGACAGCGCGGTATATTTTAATTACGAAGATTACCACCTGCGCATGATATACCCGCTACAACAAACATTCAATGCACTGGCACACGCGTTTTACGAGCAGGGCAATGCTGCAATGGCCGAACAAGTACTGGCAACAGCCGTTGACAAAGTATATCCAGACAACCTCATACCCTCTTACCCTACGCTGCAGGCGTCACAAATGCTGCTGGCACTGGGGCGAAATGAACTTGCGGAAGATCTCTCCAAAAATATGTTTGACTACTATTATGCTCAGACACAACACGGTATTGCCGCGAGCAACGAAACCAACGTATACCTGCTTCGGATGTCAGCCCGTATACTGGATCAATTAGGAAAAAGCGATTACCTCTCCCGGATTGAAGGGCTTGCAAAACAAACACCGTAATCTGTATAACGCTGGCAGAATATACCAATACCAGCTCACATTCGCTTGATCCACCACAGGCCGGAGCTTTCACTGATCTCGCACAAACGTCCGTTCACCTTCCGGAAAGTACGTTCGATACGCCAGGTGCCTTCGAATATATCTTCTTTCCAAAACCTGCCGGTATAATGAATTTCAGGATGCGGTTCATCGCCTATAAAAAAGCTGCGATCCATCGCATAGCCGTAGGTGCGCGGATACAACTTTACAAAGTACAAGTCTGTCTCTTTCAGTACACCGTATACATTGCCAGAAGCCGTAATGTTGCTGATGGACGAATCGTCTTGCCAGAGACCTTCAAAACCACCACTCATAGCCATGAGCCCGGATTGCCGTATGCTTAATGTAAAAGGAACTGTTGTCTGTTTAAACGGGACTTTACAATATTCATCATATACATACTCTCCTTTCCACAAACCATCAATAATCATCTTCTCTTTAAATTTTGCCTGAATCTAAAAAGAATAGTTCTATTAACCTGCATGATGGGTATTTCCGCGATTAAAATATATAAATCCACAGATGTCATCGTGAATACATTTCCGGATAGAACATAACGCAAAAAATTCACTTCATTATTTTCACTATATGTTACAGCATGCTTCAACGGAAGCGTGGGCCCAGCGGCATTTGTTATTACCGTTGAAGATGGAACCGGCACAGCCAGTCTGGTAGTTTTCTAAAATTATTCAACCCATACCGCAAGGAAATTATTCAATCCAATTATCCACTGTTGAGGGCACGCTGTTCCGCGAGGGTGAAGTGATTGCCGTGCCCTGTGAAGCGCTGCTATAATATAGCAACTGCTTCAGCGGCTCACCACTCCTCCGCGCGAAGATATTTCTGTAAAACCGTTCACACGACCTCATGAAATCACCTTTCCATTCTTCACCAGTACTAAAGATGTAGTGGAAAGATATTTCATGAAGGACGGAACTTCGGTAATCATTCCTAAGGTATATATTACCTATTGCACCGTTACGCAGCACGTGAGACCGGAGCTGCAGAGGCGCTATGGGATGCAGAAAGCAATCCTTTTGATTGAAGCCAATGATTAAGTTCGCTCACCTCCTGTGCATGCAACGTGCGCAAGGCTTTTTGATATTCTTTTCTAAAAAGGTTGTGATCAAAGCTTACTTTATCTAAAATCATTTTATAATAATCCAGATATGTAGTCTTCATGTTCCGTGTAAAAATATAAAGGAATGCACTGGCTGAAACGTGCTCTTCTCTTATGGTGTTCCGTAATTGCACATATATTCAGCCTGCATTCCTTATCATAACAATGAAATAATCAAACACAGGGTAGACGTTTGCCAGTATCAGGCAACAGCAATCTGCCGGACAGGTTTTATTTTTGCTTCTTCTTTTTTGGGCACTACAATGTGTAGTATGCCATCTTCGTATCGGGCTGCAATCTGCTCGCCCTCTACTTCATTTTCCGGAAGTGTAAAGCTGCGTTGAAACGCTCCATAATTATATTCTCTCCGCAAATACTGATCTTTAGAATCAGAAGCATTCTCAGTAACCGAAGAGATTGTTAACTGGTTGTTGTCAAGTTCAACACGAAAATCATCGCGTTTCATACCCGGAGCTGCCATTTCAATACGATAATCATCGTTCGTTTCAATGATATTAACAGCAGGCAATGTAGCTGCATTCTGGCCCGTAGCCAGTACGGAATCAGTTAATTCATTCGAAAAGAAATTCTCAAGCAATGCCGGAATAGATGGAAATAAATTTCCATTGGCTCTCATGATGGTTTTCATAGTACAGTTCTCCTTTCTGAGTTAAACATTAATTATGTAAACAGTAGAGGCCTCACAAAAAAACGGCTAACAAGTTTTGTGCCGGATGAAAAGCTGCCAGTTCTGCTGCTACTTACCATGGCAGTAAATAATAAAAATTCCTGGATGCTATATATTCGATTATATATAATAATGAAGTACTATACCAACCTGACAGAATTTCTTTCATAGAATATGTCAGGTTGGTTTATTGTCTGCCAAAAAGTTAAGTCGTACGCTTTTGCACACATATTGCTTGGCGAAAAAAAGAAAACTGAGAAACACATAAATATCATGAAATCATTTCTAATCCATGATGGTGTTTCTGCAAGGCAGAAAGCCATCCATCCTGTAAAACAGATTGTACGTATCAGCGCCTGGTGGATCTCATTTTTCCTGGTAGTACTGATGTTATCATCCTGTCACGAAAAAAGTAACGGTCAGGTATCGGAAAATCACACCACAGCGAAAGACAGTATAAAACCCAAAGTAAACATCCAAGTAAACCGGCACTATGACGATAAAGGAAACGTGATCGGGTTCGACTCAACATATTCGTCCTACTATTCAAATATACCGGGCGACACGGCCCGAATGGATAGCCTTATGCACGGGTTCGACCGGTACTTCAATCAACAACACTCTTCATTCTTTCGCAATGAGTTTAACCCGCTGTTTTTTAATGATTCATTGCGGTATCCAGACTTCTTTCACAATGATTTTTTCCTGAAACGTTATGAACTGAACGATGCCTATATGCGCAACATGATGCAGCGTATGGATTCAATAAAAAACCAGTTCTACCGTGAGCAAAGTAAATCCTTGAAAGAAACTCAAAAAGAGAAAAAGAAGTCATCGTCTAAAAAAGATACATAGAATATTTTATCCCAACTATAGTATGGCGTGTCTGAAATCCGCTTTCATTTTGAAGCGGATTTTTTAGTTTCCATACTAACAACATGCTGATGAAATACGCGCGTAAATCGGGTAGGCATTTTGAAATATGAGTGCTTTTTTGATCGTATGATTTATTTCACCATCAGAAAAAGTATACCTAACTTTCCGGCCATACAAATAGAGTATTTATGTTTGAAGGGCCGGATTTTCCAAAATCACTGGATGAAGAAGTTTTTAATGATTGGCTTGAAAAGGGCAGACAAAGCAAAATCGGATATAACTATTTGCTGATTGTTTGGGACGAATATGAATCTGCGTATCGACCTGTGTATATTGAGCAGCGCGATGATATTGGCCAATACGAGACGCACCGTTCATCGGCGAATCGGGAACGGCTCGTAGCCGCTTATGACCTGTATTCGGAGTCTAGGATAGTTTAGCTTTGTGAAGGCTTCCGGGTTTTAAAATAAGCTCCGTTTTATGTAAGGCACAGAAATTTATCAACAGACTGGTTTAAACACATTTCAGTCATGGTTGAAGAAGAAAATAAAAAATTACAGCAGCCTGAAACTCTGCAGGACTATCAGGCTCCTCAGGATGAAAATCCGATGGCCATTCCAAAACCATCCCGGAAAAACAGCAATTCGGAAAAGACTTTGAATGATCGGGTAAAAAAAGAACGCGAACAACATCTTCCCTAGTGGCTTGTTCAGATTCTTCCGTGGTAGTCTTTGTATGTATTTACAAATTAATGCAGGCCCTGCAGCCCGGGCCTGCTCTTATAATTGACAACCTCAGTTTGTTGTGTTGATCACGCCTGAATAGAAAGGTCAATAATCTTATATTTGATCTTGACATCCAACGAATATTATTCATGTTAATTCGCAGGAATACAAAAGCATTCAAAACCATTTTGGAGATTATAGAAGCCTGCCATCCGCGTGCAGACCGGGAGAAATTCATCCGTTTATACATAACGAAGGCAGGTCATACTATTGAGGATCGTATCAATATTGAAGGTGTGGAAGGAAATGCCGGGCTGTTATACGATATGAATTACGAAGCTGTGTTAAGCAACCTGCAATCGCCCAATCATCAGTTGCAGGTGAGTGATGAAATTCCCGGTATATATTTCTTTCATACCACATCCAATAAAGCGTGGGATGAAACACCGTTTGAGTTTGATGATGCTGTTAAAAAAGAATTTGCAAACTTGCCTGAACTGCCGGTAACTAGAAAAAAAGAAAAGGCAGAGAAATATACTATACCGGTAGCCAAACAGCACAAAGCGCCACTCCAACCCCGGCAAAAAGTAAAAACAACGGCCAGAAAAGAGAGCAAGGCAGTTGAAAAGGGACCGAGGCAGCCTGACTTTAAACTCAAGCGAAAAATTTATTTTACAGACCTGGAAAAGGTAATTATACATCAGCCTAAGCTTACAAAGCGCGATGTTCTCGCCTATTACAATCATATAGCTGAATATATACTGCCTTATCTGAAAGACCGTCCTTATTCAGTAAACGTTTACTCCGGCGCAGCACGAACAACAGTAATCAATGCGGAAGAATTTATAAACCGGGATGAAGACAACAAACCGGAGTGGCTGCAAACAATTGATTCAAAGAAAACGAAAAAAGAAGCATTCGTCTGCAACGACAAAGAGCATCTGTTATGGAACGTTGAGCTGGGATGCCTTCAATTCAATGTATCGCATGCAAACGTTAAGTCTCCGGACTCACCCGATTATATTGTTATTGGCATTGACTCGCCTGAACATGAACTTACCAAAGCCATTGATGCAGCACATGCTGCTTACGAGATCTTAAACGGATTGGATTTACCATCATTTATCAAGACCGATGGTAAGTCAGGTTTTCATATTTACATTTCCCTTAACACACCCAACAATTTCCAAACCAGCAGCGCCATAGCGGAAATTATAGCGAAGCTTATACGCCTGAAGATACCTGATCTGACTTCGCTTCAGGGAACGGATGATCATAGTTATGGCAAGGTTACAATCGATCACTTGATGAATGCAGAAAATTGCAAGATTATCGCACCCTACTCACTTGTATCCGGCGAGTCTGCGATCATCGCGACACCACTTCGCTGGGAAGAAGTAAAAGAAGGCCTTCGCAGTGAAGACTATACTCCTGAAACAATTTTTAAAAGACTCAGGCAGGAAGGCGATCCGTTTGAATCGATGCTCAGGAAAAAGCAGAATGCAGATGCACTATTAAAAAGGCTTCGTGAGAATTACTCTTTTCTTATTTCTTAAAATTCATTGCCATTGTAAACAATCCTTAACAGGTTTTGATTAGATATTGACCTGAATATTCACCCTGTGAAATAAAAAAAGCCTCGAATATATACTACCTCCGAGGCTTTCCAGGATCTGAAGTATAATCCTGTTTTCAATATGCAGGCTCAAATTACATTGCCCTGATTCATGAGTTTATCTTTCCGTAATTCCTTTCCATTCATCTGTTCTGAAAGGAATAGCTGGTAAACGTTCTGAATTTATAAGATTGCATTCAGGGTTATCTGCCCAGGCATATCGCACAGCTACAGGATCGGCAACTTTATCAGAATAAACAACAAGTTCATTTCCTTCAATAATTGCTTTTGCCCAATAAAACTGTTTGTCCTGGCCAGCTATCGCTAAACCCGTTACTTCTTTACCATCTTTTGTAGAGAGACCTGAAGCTATATTGGAGAACGTGATACGAATGCGATTGCCTTCCTTTTTATAACTTTTATAGATAGGACCGCATGCAACAACGTTCTGGTTATATACAATCTTATTGGCAATTAAAGCTAACCTGCGTCCTACTTCCTGTTTATTTTTCGGATGAATATCATTCGCTTCTCCAATATCAATGGCACAGGCCATGCCTGTATTGGGCAGCGAAAGTGTAAGCGTTTGTGCTTCTCTCAATTCGGCCCACTCGCTTTCCGATGGAAGTGGTTTTGTTCTCATGTAGTTGGCCAACTGAACAAATAAGAACGGAATATTTCCCTGTTGCCACCGTTGCCGCCAGTCTGTGATTAACATTGGAAATAATTTCCTATAGTCGTACGCTGCCTGTGCATTTGCTTCGCCCTGATACCAGATAAATCCCTTGACGCCATAAGGAATCACCGGGTTAATCATAGCATTAAACAACACGGTTGGATAATACTGATAGTTGAGTATTTTCGGAAAAGCAGGTTCAATGTCTTTCTTATATAGCCATTTTCCCGCCAAGGAAATTTTAGAAGCACCATCAGTAATATATATATCTTCTGCCGGAGGATTTAAACCGCCACCACCCCATAGCACCGCTATCCTCACCGCGATAGTATTTTCGCCATGCTGTACCAGACGTGCCGGTATAGTATACGAATGAGAGGTATTGGCACCCCAGATACCTTTACAAATCTCCTCTCCGTTAAAATATAGTGAATAATTACTCTCCGGATGGCCAAGGTCAATCGTTAAATCTTTTTGATTAAATGAATCCGGCAATGTGATTTTTCTCCTTAGCCACATAATTCCTTCGTGGTAATCTATTCCGAAATTTTTTATCAACTTAGGCATTTCAACGGGAGTCCAACCGGTATCATTGTAATCAATGGCCGTAACAGTCTTAACTGTATTGTTCTGGGGATTGTTAACAATATCCCAAATGCGTATCCAGTTCAAGCTATCGGTGAGAAGATCGTTCTTATCAAAGCGAAGGGTATCATTACTCAGTGTTTTTTCCTTGGTAATGGGCGAGGCAAGCAACATCTCGCGGCTCGTCCAGGCTTCTACCGGTGTTCCGCCCCAGGTACTTTGAATAATTCCAACCGGAACTTTCTCATCAACGTGAATTTTACGGGCAAAGTAATAAGCAACTGCTGACCACTCCTTCACATTTGCAGAGTCACAAACTTTCCATTTACCGGCATGAATGTCGGCTTGAGGTTTAATTTGCTTATCGTGTTCA
Organism: Ohtaekwangia sp.; assembly: GCF_036786105.1. Lineage (NCBI taxonomy): Bacteria > Pseudomonadati > Bacteroidota > Cytophagia > Cytophagales > Fulvivirgaceae > Ohtaekwangia > Ohtaekwangia sp. Next base: position 20,441 of record NZ_DAIQRQ010000036.1, on the reverse strand, counting down.
ACAACGAGAAAACGGATTTGCGGAAAATTGGCATTTGCAATTTCCATCCGTGCATCATTTGCCTGCTGTATCTGCCATTCCATATTTGACTGCCCCGAGGCGAGCCAAACATCGCCAATGAGAATTCCGTTCAGACGGATTTTAGAATTGGCCTTACCCGATTCTGCAATCTCAAGTTCATAAGGCCCTCCTGCTTTAAATACCGGGAACTTAACTTTCCATTTACCTTCTTTGTCTGCTCTTGTTGTTGTCTGTATATCTCCAAGTTTTGCTATGATCTGTGCCCCCGGCGTTGAATTTCCCCACACCGGAATTTGGATACCTCTTTGCATCACCATATTATCACCAAATACTTTGGGCAACCTGATCTGAGCGTGAGAGGCTATTGAAAGTAGAACTGTTAGTAACGCAAGCAATGTTCGTTTACGGGGTCTCATTCATTTGTCTTTTTAACTATCAAAAATAAGTAGGTATCTCTTTAAATTTTGAACTGATCAGAAATAAAGTCATCTCCTATAGGCAAACTCATGCGGGCAAAGATGTCTGGAATCCACAACACCTTAGCAACGTAACGAATATGCGCTATAATGAGATGACTTTGATTGCTGTTTAAATAATTACAATTACTCTTTCAAAACTTTAAAAGACCGTGAAGTCTTAACGCCGTTCACGCGAATGATATACAAACCTGGTTTAAGCGCGGCACCCAATGATAATTTGCCTGCACCTCCGGAATGAATCATAGCTTCTACCACCTTGCCGGTGGCATCCAGTATTGAAACTTTCAATTGCTCATCACTACCCAGTACGTCAAGTGTTATCGTTTTTGCAAATGGATTAGGATATATACTAACCGCAAATTCCTCCGTTGTGTTTGGGCTCTCCTCCGGAGCACTTTCTCTTGCAGTTCCAATCGTAGTCATAGTCCACTGCTGATTTGGATGAGTGCTTTGGCTCCACTGGCCTAGGTCAGAACCATTGGTGGTGCGCCCGATTCCATCAAGATATAGTCCGGTAGCTCTGTTTTTGAATTTAACATAGCCTCCGGCAGTTTCTTTTGTCCATTGTTGTGCGTTGCTGCCACTGTATGGCCACTGCCCGGCCACAGAACCATTCGTAGTTCTCGACATACCGTCAAGGTATAACCCTGTAGCACGGTTTTTCAGCATTACATAATTTCCAACAGTTTCTATTGACCATTGTTGTGCGGTGCTGCCACTGTTACTCCACTGCCCTGCATTAGATCCATTGTCAGATCTATACATACCATCGATGCGCAATCCCGTGGCTCTGTTGGCCAAAGAAACGTAAGTAACTGTGGGAGCCTTCACCAGCAAAATGGCTGTTGTTGAGAGCGATGGTGCAGAGATTGTAAATGAATTTGAATTTACCTGTACTGTACTTGACTTTAATGCATTTTGCGTGTGCGATACAAACGTTTCGGTCGCTGGCAACGATGCTAACTGCAACGTTTGGTAGCTTCCATTGGCAACATTAAAATTATTCAGATTAATGGTTACACTGCGTGAAGAGCTCATGTCGCGGTTCACAACGATCACCGTCAGGGAGTCAGCGTTTTCATTTATAGAAGAATAGGCCGATACTGTATTTTCGAGTGAAGAAGTGCTGGATATACTATATTTCTTTGCATTCCTGCTAAAGAGATGCAAGGTTTCCCACATACCCACAGACCAGTTCCAGGGTGAAAACAATTCAACGCCATTATTTGCAAACGTACCAAGATGAGAGGCATAAATAACAGATTCAAGACTTGGGTTGCTGCTGGACATAGTACCCCATTCACTCAGCCCGGTAGTAATGCCATGGTTTGCTCCAAAGTGCTTCGTTAACCAGCCGTCTATGCGCTTGAAAATATACTGCTTTGTTAGTGATGTATCCCATCCGCCCGTGCTTGTTCTGATACCGTTTGAGCCTGGGTAGTCGTAGGTTTCATCGTAATAAATCCGGTGTCCTTGCAAGGCTGCTGCATCGTCTTTATTATAAGAAGGATAGTTGTGAATATCGACAACATCAACCAGTTTGACACCGGTTGCCTTATACTCATCGGCCAGGCGCTTTATAAAATATTCGATCCAGGGATAATATGTACCATCAACATAAATACTTTCGTTAGACCATTTATACCATTGCCATTCTGAAGTTGCAACAGGTCCGCAAAGCTTAATGCCCGGATATAATGCTTTTGCTTTCTTGGCCAATTCTATATAGCGGTCCATAAATGCAGACGCTGATATTTGCGTTGGCATTGCATAGTCGTGCGTACCGTTCCATACGTCCACCTCGTTGTCCATATTCCAGTACACGAACTTGTTCTTGTTAAGTTTTATGCCATTAGATCCAAACCAGTGATTAAGAATTGCCACGGAAGAATCTGCTGGCCAAGGTTGTGTGAACAGGTTGATGTTCCCGTCCACCAAGGCTTTGCCTCCGCCATTCGGATCGGGTTTACCGCCACCGGCTAAATTCTGCAATACACCAGACCAATACTGCGCCTGGTTATAAGCCCAGTCATCGAAGTTGTTATTTGTATTGGAAGCAACTCTTCCGAGCAATTGAAAGGCAAACATGCCCTGCATGTTAGAGAAGTTGTTGTTAATATTTTGTGCCGTTGCATCCCAATCGGTAGTATAAACATTGTTATACCAATCGGGATGAACCGTAATTTTCTTTCGCCAGTTATAACCGGTTGCATTATTACCTCCGTTCACCCGTGCAAAGCGCAATCCTGCATCTTTATAAAATTGCGTGGACTTGTCGAAGAAGTCATTTTTTCCATAGATGTTTGGAGAAATCAGGCGTTTGTTCTGGGCTGCATTCACTGTTACTGTAACAGCTTGCGCAAGCGCTGTGTGGGTTGTAAAAAAAAGCAAAGCCCATATCAGGTATAAGCTTGCATCGCGAAGTATCGATTTTTTCATTCGTAAAGGTTTAAGTTGTGATTATCATTGATTATTAATCTGCGCTGGTCGCTAATAACGATTCACGGAGCAGATCACAACGGTTCCTTTTATATGTAAGTCGGGTAACTTGCGGAACATTCTTGCCAACGAGGAGATGTTTACTCGACTCGCCCGGAAGGAGGTTTTTCGGGAACTATATTGTCTGGAGTGCTACAGCATAGAAACACTGTAGCAGCAATCGATAAACGGGGTTTAATTTGTTGTTGCATACGTTTTAGATTTAGTATGCCTAAAAGTAAAGGATACCGAAATCGTTAGCGGTATCAAAAAATCTCAGAGTTGTCTATCGAAAGTACAATTCGCTAACGTTTTCGATTGGTATTTAAATCGTTTGCAGGACTTTTTTGGAGACATCACTAAGACTGTGTGATATTTTGAATCTGTCTACTAACAAATCCTTCTGTAAGACTGAGGCAACGCAAATTGAACACTGAGCGGATGACGCAACATATATTCCCGCCTGTCGGTTACGCTCATTATGCAAACAAGTATACCTGCTGTTGAGAGAAAAATTGCCAGAGGATCTCAACCTCTTCTTGGGAAGCTGGGGACTAAATGTAACTGATATTAATGAGGCGCTACGGTAAGATATAGAACTCCATAAGCTCAGCCTGGTCAATTATCGCAACGTTAAATCCGGGTAAACTCCCCGAATATAGCGACCCTATCATTTTTACACGGTTACTTAGACGCTATCCTGAACGCTATGGAATTTTAACGGTAATGGTTGTCATTACATTGGGCTCGCTATTAATTTCCATAGTGCCTCCAAGTATTTCCAACGCTTTTTTTACCATGAAGAGTCCCAACCCATTACCAATCGATTTTTCTGAGCCCCGATAAAACATATTTGATATTCGATCGATAGCCGATGAAGGGATGCCCGTTCCATTGTCGATCACACGTATAACAAGCTGATTTTGCTCCATGCTCAGTACGCATTTAGCATAAGGATCATTGTTGCCTCTGAATACGATACTGTTCTCCATGAGATTGGCAATAATGCATCTAAGCAACGCTGCATCACCCGTAAAGACCTGGCCTATTCTATTTTCGAATTCAATTTTTACAACGTTATTGGCATTCAGTTCTTCAATAGAAGTTTTGATGGCGTGAATCAGGTTATCAACGCTGATTAATTCTAACGTACGTTGTGCCCGAAACAGCGAGCTCGTTTCATCTAACCGCTTGAGAAGTCTTAACATGCGTGTTGAAGTCTTTTCAATATTTGCGAAGTATAGATTCAATTCACTCACAGTCTGCTGGGTTTTTCCCAGGCGAGCGAGGCCAAGTATAGTGGCAATAGGGCCTCTTAAATCGTGGCTGGACCGGTATAGAAATGTATCGAGGCCTTTATCCGTTTCGGTAAGCTTTTTAATCGTATGGGTTAGCTCGGCAGTTCTGTCCTGAACGAGTTTTTCAAGGTTTGAATTAACCCGTTGCAGCTCTTCATTTGTAGAGTTTACTTCTTCATAGGCCTGTTCCAGCCTCCTGTTCTTCTCGTTAATCTCTATCTTTTGTGTTTCCACCAGATTGGTGCGGGCCTTAACGACCTGTTCGAGCTTTATCTTTTGTTTGAATAGCAATTTTGTGCGGAAGTGAATAATGAATGCCGTGAGTATAATCAGAAATATAGCAGCTCCAAACTTCGTCTCTAATCTTTCGTACCACCTGGGGATAATTATAATTTTGATGCTCGCAGCATTTTCATTCCATTGTCCGCTTCTGTTCGAAGCGCTTATTTTCAAAGTATATTCACCCGGTGGCAGATCGGTGTAAGTGGCTGTGCGGCTGGTATTCGCATCATTCCATTCTTTATCGAATCCCACCAGATAGTACCGGTACTGGTTTTTCTTGGGGAAGTTGAATTCAAGACATGCAAACTCAAGTGAGAAAACATTTTGATCTGCCTGCAGCGTGATTGATTCGGTTTGAGAAATACTTCCGGTTAAAAGGCCGGACTTGTCATTAACTTTTACGGGTTTACTAAAAAGGCTAAGTTGGGTAAACACAACCTTTGCCTTGGTTGTGTCGTCTATTATGTTCTCTGTGCGAAAAACATTTAAGCCATTGGTACCTCCCAGGTAATATGTACCATCGAAGCTTTTCAATCCGGCACCATCGTTAAATTGTATGCCTTGCAAACCATCTGCTATTGTGTAATCATATAGTTTTGAGGTGGAAGAATTCCACTTGTGTACGCCATCAACCGATGTAAACCATACATTGTGCGAATCATCTTCGAGTACGTTTGTAATGAATTTTTCTTTAAAGGCAGCGACAACTGTTTTAAAGTTAAATGTTTCAGGATCGAACAAAATCAACCCTTTATTCCCGGTACATATCCAAAGTTTTCCTTGCGAGCTCAACCTGATTACTACTATTTCATTGGTGGGCAGGCTTGCAGAGTCTCCGGGTATATTTAGAAACGACTTGAATGTTTTTGTTGCAGGCTCGTAGCGATGAAGCCCATCCAGTCTCGTTCCTATCCAAACATTTCCTGCACGATCTTCCGCCAGGCTATACACTGCCGGGGTATATTTCGGCCCTGTTACATGAAGCTGTTGAAATACTTTTCGATCCGGAAAGAACTCATCTAATCCTGCCAGCTGGCCTGCATAAACTCTATGCTTGCGATCTTGGAGAAGTGACCATACATGGTTGGTGGTTATGGTTGCTTTATTTCCGGGCACATGCATATAGTGTGAAAAGCTCCCTGTTTTTGTATCCAGGTAATTAAGTCCACCACCGTATGTACCTGCATATATATTATTCTTTTCATCAACCACCAGTGATTTTATAACGTTGGTGTTTATACTGTTCTTACTGGCAGAAGCGTGCCGGTAAGATGTGAAGGATTTTGTTTCAGGATCGAATTTATATAGCCCGGCTCCATCCGTTCCAATCCAGATTTTATGATTCTTATCCTCAGCAATTGCCAAAACCGAATTCTTTCCGATGCGTTCCATATCGAGGTCGAAATACCGGTAATGTTCAAAGCGTTTGCTGCCTGCATATACAACCTGTACACCTCCGCCAAACATACTTAGCCAATATGTATTCCGCTCATCCACAAATATGTTTACTATATTTCCGTTGTGAAGATGCCTGCTTTGGCTACCCAGAATCTGCCTGAAATTTCCTGTATCATCCTGTTTATATATACCTGCGCCATCCGTGCCCACCAGAAGTTTTCCGTCTCTGTCAACGGCAAGTGAGCCCATGATTTCACTGTTAAAAAATGGTTTATCGGGTATTGATGTAAAGCGTTCAAATGTTTGGTCATTCTCGTTATCCAATCGAAGCACGCCATTACCATTCGTACCAAAATATAGCGCGCCTGTCCCGTCCTGAACCATACTGATAATAAGATCTGAAGGTAAACCGCCCGGAGCTTCATTATGGTTTATGGTGCGTTTTATGCCAGTTGAACCCATAATACAAATACCTTTATTGGTAGAAGCCCAGATGTCTCCGTTTCTGTCTTCCATGAATGCGTCCACCGCGCCCAGCCCGGTATTGTCGTTTTTGTGATCGTATTTTGTAACTTTAAAGGTCTCAATATCAATCTTATAAATAAAGCCGTACGTGGCAACCCAAAGTTGATGGTGGCTGTCTTCTAACAGGTCAAGTGTCGTACTATGACGGCCGTTACGCCACGGTGGCTCCATCAGAAATTTTCGAAATGTTTCGGTTTTGCTATCGTAGAGATTCAATCCATGGTATGTTCCTACCCATAGCCTTCCTTTACTGTCAAGCAACATATTTCGAATGGAATTGTTACTCAGGCTGGAAGAATCCTTATCAGAATGGTGGAATTGTACAAAGGAATACCCGTCAAATCTGTTAAGACCATTGCCGGTACCCATCCACATAAAGCCGTTACCATCCTTAACTACACACGAAACATTGTTTTCTGACAATCCATCTTCGGTGGTTAAAGTATGATTATAAGCAATAATAGGTGCGATTATTTGCTTCTGGCCATATCCGTAATGCGGGGATACAGATACAACGATTTGCAGAAACAGTACAAACAGTTGGAATGAAAGTATACGAGAAGGCACTTACCAATTTAAAAAAAATCCCTATGCTCACATACCCTTCGAGGGCGTTCTTTCGAAATCCTGGCCCATAATGGCATAAATGCTTTGGGGCTGCCAGCAAACCTGCCACCATAGTGTGCTATTTTCTTGAGGGTGATTCCTGTCATTTTTAAACAATTTCGTACTAAATATATACTGCTTACTCAATTCATCTGCAGCCAGCCTTGCCAGCACAGGCTGTTCAAGGCTAATAAAAACAATGGCATCTTTCATTTGAGATTACCTCAAATTAGGGAATAACTTTTACCAATTTATCCCCAAAATCGAGTTATAAACTCTTGATAAGGGAAAATATTGTCTAAGCATCCATTATATAACGGTGCTACACTCGCTGTTCTCACATCCCCTCTTAACTTTTTAGTCAGAATTATAAATTAACCTAACTGTACCAGGTAATTTAGTCTTGCAACATACGATCCAGTTCTTCCTGTTTGCGAAACATTGCTTCTTGTGTTGCCTGCAATTCTTCCAGATTCTGACGCAACTCTTCCTCTGTGGCGCGCATCTCCTCAGTCTGTCGCTGGGAGATTGTAAGCAATTGCTGCATTCTTTCAGTAGTGCGCACACTTTGCAATGCAGACGCTACAAACTCACCGGCCTTCTCAAGAAATATTATCTGGTAGTCTTCAAACTTTTCGAGGCTTGCCAGTTCAATGATGGCTTCTATCTTATCATTATATTTCATCGGAACTATTACCAGACAACCCGGTGTTGCCTCGCCCATGCCTGATGTTATATAAGTATATCCCTGTGGTAACTTGGTAAGCAAGGTTGTTTCACCTTCCAGGTATGCCTGGCCAATAAGCCCTATACCGATATCTACTCTGCGTTCTATGAATTTCTTTCGGTCATACGCATAGCAGGCCGCGAGCTCCAGATATGAACCAGTGTCCTCTTCACGCAATACAAACAAGCCGCCCTGTTGGGCACCAAAATATCGCGTCAGAAATCGAATTACCTCATTTGATAATTCTGTTAGATTATTTTGATGATTACGGACAATCTCTGAAAATCTGGTGAGTCCTTCGTTGGTCCACAACCTGCGTTCTTCCTCACGCTTCAACTGCTTTAACTGCTCGCGCATATTGGTGAGTCGTCCGGCAAGGCTGGTTTTATTACGTGATTCATTGGCATCATTCAGTCCCGCCCATTCGGTAGTATATTTACCTTCCGCTATATTCTCAATAAACTCACTGGCTTGCTGAAGATTTACAATGGAGTTCCCTATAATTTCCTCAGCATTGGAAGCTTCAATAGCCGTGCCCGGATCAAAAATATACCGCCGGTTATTCTCTTCCAGCTTCATAAGCAGTGATTGTCGCTGTCTTTCATCATTTCGCATTTTGTAGATTACAAAACCGAGCGTAGGCAAACCGATCAGCAGTATAAATGCCTGCAGGTATAAGTTATTATTAACAGCAGACTGGTACTCAATGTTGGCCTCAGCTTTGAGTACCTTTTCATAGTTAATGATCTTCATACCTACATCAATCCATTTGAGAAATACCTGCAAGCCCCGGTCTTCTTTCATCATTGCCTTAACCCTCTGCATGCTATCCAGATCAACAGATTTTTTCATTTCCAAAACAAAATCGATATAGTCATGATATGTTTTGCGCAAACTTTCAAGCTGGGTTACATCATATTGCTGACTATCCAATGCCACTTTGATCTTATCGAATCTTTTGTCTACTTTCATTGTAGCTTCCATGGCAGGGCTAAGCAGGTTTACATCTTTTGTAACACTGTATCCTCGTATTCCCATTTCAAGGTTATGCAGCAACTCTACTACCAGGCCGTTAACGTTCTCCGAAATTTCGTCCGATTTAAGTATGATAGCATTGTTCTTTACAATGATGTTTTTGTAATGATAGATCAGTAACGCATTGAAAATGATCAGCAGTGATACAATAAAGACAAGTGTTGCTATGCTTCGTTTTTTTATAAATGGTATTAACTTCATGACTATTGCCTATATATTAAAGAATGTATTAGAATCTAAACCGTTGTATTATCAACATCTGTCAGCACCTATAACTTCAACCGACCGCTATTAAAAAAAATCAACTAATCAAAATATGTGTACTATGATTAAGTGATGAATTCTTTTTATGCGCGAAAATTTCGGCAAGTATACCAAGCCTCCATGCATCAAGCTCTAAACATCACACCGACAAAATAGTGGTCATTACAAAACAACGAACCGTTTATAACCGGCACTCCATATATGTTGTGTAGTCAAACAAGTCCTCTGATACACAATCGTCTCAAAAAAGTATACGTGGTTTGCTTGCCGATTTATAGCTGTCAGTAGTGAGTGCTTGTAAAAAAAATATGCAGACTTTTATTACATCATCCTGGAAACACCTGCAATATGAGCTACTGCTGAAGGAGGTGGCGTCCCTCCACTAACGGGGTTGAATAGGTTTTTCTAAATTCTTCTCCACTTACCTTTCGTCTTATTTTCAGGGAGGACTACTTTGTACGTACAGCTGCTCCCGTTATACAGGCGTCTCAAAAGGATGCCCATATCGTCTCACTTCAAAAAGATTACGCTAAGCCTTTATGTGTGTATAACACGTTGGGGCGCAAGTATGAGTATAAACACAAACAGTATTTAAGTATTATTACGGATACTGGAATCCCTTTTCTGTATCTATCTTCGATATAAGTTTGGTGCCGAAGTGGAAGCAAAGTCTGATAAGGCACATCATTGTCAATACCAACTATCAACAATAAACCGATTTAAATGCCAACGTCTATGAACAGGAACATGCCTCCACTACCCGAGATGGAGCTGCCGCAACTATGGCATTGCATTGGAAACTGGCCGGCTATCCGCTTCTGGCTGTGCGATCAAGCCCCGAGTATCATACTCTGTCATTATAAATTTCTATCAATAAGCCACTGCCTGCTGTAAGAATATCCCTTATAAATAAAAAAACCTCAACTCTTTATGAAAACGCGTATATTCATTGACTCGATCTTACGCCGAAACCTCCGTATATTCAAGATTCGCTCGCTATATATAGTGATGCTTTTATTTTGCCTGGCGTGTGAGGTCTTTGCTCAATCACCGTTAGAAAAAATCAAATTTACAAGAATAGCGGCAGCACTATCCAATCCTCGTGTTTCATGCATTTTACAGGACTCGCAAGGTTTTCTATGGGTGGGCACAGAAGATGGGCTCAACAAGTTCGATGGCTATGAGGTTACTGTATATCGTAATGATCCAAACGATACCACCAGCCTTTTAAAAAATGTTATTCTGAAAATGTTTGAAGACAGTCGCGGTGTACTCTGGGTAAGTACCAGCAGTGGCGGGCTTCACATGTATAATCGTGAGCAAGACAATTTCAGACGCCTGCCGCGGTATTCGTTCGATTGTGAGGTAACTGAATTCCACCAGGACGATAGCAGTGTGTGGGTCGCGGGTATATATCATCACAACGCTTTTGCGGATCAAATCAACAAGAAAACAGGTCGTAGTCGAAACTATATACTTTTTGATTCACGTCATCCGGTACATACCCTTGTTCCTGCCTCCGATCATGAGTTTTGGGTTGGTATTCGCGACACGGGATTTTTCCGTTGGGATCCGAGAAAAAAAGATATTCGTCAAATCTTCTCATCGAAACTTAACCGTGCTATAAAAGGCGGGGACCATACGCTATGGATTGCTTCGCATGAAGGCTTGCAAAAATATAATACGCTAACGAATGAAATTATAGTCTACAATACACATACCACCCCTGCCCTGCCTGTTGACAATGTATTGAACGTTTCATTGGAGGGAAAGTATCTTTGGGTAGGTACAGAAAATGGCGGGCTTTGCAGATTAAATACAATTACCAACGAACTGCTAACCTTTCAATCCATCAAAAATGATCCGAAATCATTGCCTGACAATTCTATACACGCAATTTGCAAAGACCGCCAGGGGAGAATATGGATTGGTACCTATTCCAACGGCATAGCTTTTACAGACCGGTTGGGTGAAAAGTTCAAAGAAGTAGATATACCACTGGAGAATGACGTTGTAAATGCTATTGTACTGGATTCCAAAAACCGTCTGTGGGTTGGCACGGAAGACGGCCTTATCATGAAATCTGCGCATGGCATAAAACACTACAAACACACGGCTGCCAAAGAAAGCCTGCAGGCCAATCCTGTACTGGCTATTTATGAAGACAAGCAGCAACGCATCTGGGTAGGTACCTGGGGAGGCGGCCTGAACCGTTATGATGAGGCACATGACCGATTCATTCACTATATGCCGGATGAAAAGCGTAAAGGAAGCCTCTCCAATCCCAATGTATTTGCAATAAGGCAGTCAACAACAACACAACAACTGCTGGTAGCAACTTATAACGGCCTGAATGTGCTTACCGATGAACGCGCGGGTACTTTTGAACATGTTCGGGAATCTCAATTTGAAGTCAATAACTACATTCATACTATCTATGAAGATAAAAAAGGGAATCTCTGGGCCGGCTCACTCGAAGAACTGTTGCGTTACGATCCCATTCAAAAAAAATTAACCCGATTTGAAACAGCAACACACCCTGACTCTATACAAGTAGGTGGATTGTGTAATAGTATATTGGAAGACAGTCGCGGACGACTTTGGGTTGGCACACGGAAGGGACTGCATCTTCTCATTGACGGCAAGTTCAAAAAAAGATATACCACTCAGGATGGGTTACCCAACAATATAGTACAAGGTATACTTGAAGATGACGCTGGTAACCTGTGGCTAAGTACCGCCAAAGGAATATCACGATTCAATCCTGACAAGGGAGTGTTCCGGAACTATGACATAGCCGATGGCCTCCCGGGGAACGATTTTAAATCGAATGCATACGCGCGAAACAAGAACGGGCAATTCTTGTTTGGAGGTAAGGGAATCTGTGTTTTCAATCCTGACAGTGTGCGCGACAATCCGTTTGTTCCAGGTGTCTTCATTACTGAGCTTCGTATTCTTAATGAGCCCGTCAAACCAGGAGATCATGGCGGCCTGCTCAAGAACCAGATCAGTGAGACGAAGGTGATAACCCTTCCTCCCCAATATAATTTCTTTGCTTTGAAGTATGTGGCAATCAACTTTACGGCTACCGATAAAAACCGGTATGCTTATAAACTGGAGGGCTTTCATAAAGACTGGAATTATGTAGGCGACCAGCGGTCGGTTATGTTTACGAACCTTGATCCGGGTATGTACACTTTCAAGGTAAAGGCCTGCAACAACGATGGTTTATGGAATGAGCAAGGGGCGCAACTGGTCATTTATGTACTGCCTCCGTGGTGGCGCACCTGGTGGGCCAAACTGGCAGGGATACTGCTGCTGGCAGGTGCCGCTATCTGTATATATACATTACGGGTACGCAACATTCAAAGACGAAACAAGATGTTGGAAATGCAAGTACAGAAGCGAACCGAGGAACTGGCTCAACAAAATGAAGAGCTGATCCAGAGCCAGGAAGAAATATCAGCACAACGCGATGTTGTTTCGGCACAGAACCTGGAATTGCAAAAAGCACGGCAGATCATTGAAGATCAAAACAACGTGATCGTGATGCGAAATGAAACGCTGGAAACTGAAGTGAAAGAAAGAACACGTGATCTGGTAGAATACAATCAGCAACTGGAGCAGTTTGCATTCATCTCCGCTCATAACCTTCGTGCTCCTGTAGCCCGCATACTTGGCCTTGGTCACATATTGGAAATCGCTAACAGCGATCTGAATGAAGCCCGATCCATCATTGATAAAATTGTGTTCACTACACAGGAACTTGATCGCGTAGTAAAAGATCTGAACACGGTACTCGATTTACGCAGAAATTCCACTTCTGTAATTGCCCCGGTTAACCTCGAAGAGGAACTGCGCCTCATCAAAATAAATCTGGAGAAAGAAATACAGGATACACATACAATATTTATCGAAGACTTTTCGAAGGGTGATACGCTATGGGGGGTTAAACCTTATATAGACAGTATATTCATGAATCTTATCAGCAATGCAATCAAGTATCGCCACCCAAGGCGGAATCCGGTAATCACCATACGCTCGGAGGTACATGACGACCAACTATACATCAACATACAAGACAACGGCCTGGGTATAGATTTGAATCTATATAAAGAAAAACTCTTTATGCTCTATAGTCGTTTCCATTTGCATGTAGAAGGAAAAGGTATGGGGCTGTTCCTGGTAAAAACACAGGTATCGGCTATGGGTGGCAAAATTGATGTAACCAGTAATCTGAACGAAGGCACCTGCTTCCGCCTTGCCTTCAAACTAGCACATGCCGTTTAAACGCTGAAGACCTGTTGTGTCACTGGCGAGCACAACAGGTCTTCAGCTTTTTTCCAACACGCCTTCCGCGTCTATCGATCTTCACCACGCATGTTGTTCAGCTCTTCCTGTTTACGAATCATTGCTTCCTGTGTTGCCTGCAACTCTTCCAGATTCTGTCGCAACTCTTCCTCGGTGGCGCGCATTTCTTCAGTTTGTCTTTGCGATACTGAAAGCAATTGTTGCATCTTTTCTGTGGTACGCACACTTTGCAAAGCAGATGCTATAAATTCACCGGCCTTTTCAAGAAATGATATCTGGTGGTCTTCCAATTTTTCAAGGCTTGCTATTTCAATGATAGCTTCTATTTTATCATTATATTTCATGGGTACAATTACCAGGCAACCCGGTGTTGCCTCGCCCATGCCTGATGTTATATAGGTATATCCCTGCGGTAATTTTGTGAGCAATGTTGTTTCTCCTTCCAAATATGCCTGGCCAATAAGGCCTACTCCTATATCTATTCTGCGCTCCATGAATTTCTTTCGATCAAAAGCATAGCATGCTGCCAGTTCCAGGTATGAATCTTCGCCTTCTTCGCGCAATACAAATAAACCTCCTTGTTGTGCCCCCAAATATTGTGTAAGAAAGCGAATTGCCGAATTTGACAATTCCATCAAATTGCTCTGATTATTACGAACGATTTCAGAAAATCCATTGAGACCTTCATTCGTCCATAACCTGCGTTCTTCCTCACGCTTCATCTGCTTTAGCTGCGCTCGCATGTTGGTAAGTCGCCCGGCAAGACTGGTTTTATTAAGCGCCTCGTTGGCATCATTCAGTCCTGTCCATTCCGCAGTATACTTACCTTCTGCTATGTTTTCAATAAACTCATTGGCTTGCTGGAGATTCACAATAGAATTTCCAATAACTTTTTCGGGGTTAGTAGCTTCAATGGCGGTGCCGGGATCAAAAATATACTTTCGGTTATTCTCTTCCAGTTTCATGAGCAGCAACTGTCGCTGTCGATCATCGTTTTGTATCTTGTAGATTACGAAACCCAATGTAGGCAACCCGATCAGCAGGATAAATGCCTGCAGGTATAAGTTATTATTTACAGCAGATTGATACTCAATGTTGGCCTCAGCTTTTATCCCCTTCTCATAATCCATAATCTTTATACCTGTGTCAACCCATTTAAGAAATACCTGTAGGCCCCGGTCCTCCTTCATCATTGCCTTAAATCTCTGCATGCTATCCAGATCAGCGGCCTTTTTCATTTCCAAAACAAAATCCATATAGTCATGATACGCTTTGCGTAAATTTTCCAGCGGAACCACATCGTATTGCTGACTATCCAGTGCGGTTTTTATATTATCAAATCTATTGTCTACTACCTTTATAGCATCCAGGGTCGGGCCAAGCAGGTTTACATCTTTGGTAACACCGTACCCGCGTATACCCATTTCGAGGTTATGTAACAACTCTACTACCAGTCCGTTAACGTTCCCTGTGATTTCGTCTGATTTACGTATGATCGCAGCGTTCCTTACCATAATGTTTTTGTTGTGATAGATAAGCACTGCATTGGTAATGAGCAGCAGCGACACAATGGAGACTACAGCTGAAATGCTCCTTTTCTTTATAAATGATAATAATTGCATGATGTATAATTAATTAAAGCCAATCGGTATTTTTTGCACCTGCCAGGATTCTCGCATGCAAACCACTACACAAATGGGTATAGGTTTACACATAATAAGAATAATGAAGAGCGTCTTCTATCCCGCATTCCCAAATCTACGGTAGCAGCTTATGAAACGGTATTGAATAACTTCGTTAACAGACATAAAAAAGTTTCAACCAGCGCCCGACTCTATCAAAATAAATATAACCACAAACCAACAAACATCACAACCTGACAGGCATCTTGATTGTATCGTAAGTGATTAATATTATGCTCGAATTGCGCCATAATCCGGCACCAGTGATTTGCAACACATTGAATCTTGACGAAGCATCGCCTCGTCAAGATCAACCTTTTTCTTTCCGGAATAATCTGATATCCTATCTTCCTACTAAATACCTGGAAGCATTACAGTTCTATTCTCATTACATCTGTATTTTAAACACTACCGCAATATTGTTAGGAACAGACTTGAGCTTTTCAATCACCAGCCCGTTTGAACTTTGCTTCCATAAAACTTTCTCTTTACTGCCCAGCACTTCAATTCGTTTGACTACGGCTTTGCCTTTGCCCAATGACTTTATAGATATACTTTCGGCTGGAGTACCCATTACCGTAGCATAAAGAACATTGCCCTTGCTATTAAAGCGTATATCATCGGAAGTTAACCGGATCTTTCCCTCGTTAAAGCCTTGTACGTTTACAGGGTTGGAAACATTCACCGATGGACCCTCGCCAAAGGTTTTCCAGGGGCGAGTATCAAATATACTTTCGCCATTCACTTTCATCCAGGCCGCAATATCTTCCAATATGGCTACTTCCTTATCATCTATTGATCCATCGCCGCGCACAGGTATATTCAAAAGCAGGTTTCCGTTCTTGCTTACTATATCTACCAGCATCAGGATAACATCTTTTGCTGATTTATACTGTCCTTGCTCGTAAATTGATCGCTTATAATGCCAGTCGCCTATACACGTACAGGTTTGCCACGCAAGCGGCTGAATCTGTTCAGGAGCACCTCGCTCAACATCCCACACCATACATTTCTTTTGCTCTTCATTGAGTACTTTTCCGAATAACACAGCCTCCAGTTTTCCCTGGTGTGTTGCCTGATTCTGGTTGTAATAATGTGCGGCAATCTTTAATCCTACATCACTTGCCGGATAGAGCGGAAGAACGCTGTCATCAAAGTAAAGCAGATCAGGATGAAACCGATCTACGAGATCAATAACCCGGTTATAAAATTTATCGCAATACTCAGCCGAAGGGGTTGACGCGCCATTATCCCAATTCCATTGACCCCATAGGGAATAAACGTCCTCGCTACCTTTACTCAAGGTATGACGTTGCGCATAGAGGTCCTGCGGATCAAGGCCTTCCCACCATGTTCCGGTTCCTTCATTTTTCGTGATATTGCCATCATAAGGAACACCGGCAAGTGGTCCGTTTTTATCAGATCCCTGCGATGTTTCAAACCACGTCCAGGCATGCGAAGCGTGTACGCTTAAGCCGAACGGCAGATTATTATTTTTTGCTGCACGCGCCCAACCTGCAACAATGTCTTTCTTTGGTCCGACCCGCACTGAATTCCACGGTTGATACTTACTATCCCACAAGTCCAGGTTATCATGATGATTGGCCATAGCGAAAAAATACTGTGCACCTGCGCGCTTATACAATGCCACCAGTTTTTCAGGATCCCAGTTTTGTGCTTTCCAATCATTGATAACTTCTTTGAAACCTGCCTTTGAAGGATGTCCATAATTAGCAACGTGCCATTTATACTGTTCACTGCCCTCATGATACATATATCGTCCGTACCAATCGCCTTGCTCGGGCTGACACTGTGGTCCCCAATGTGCCCATATTCCAAACTTCGCGTTGCGGAACCATTCCGGAACCTGATATTCTTTCAGCGATTGCCACGTTGGCTCGAATTTACCGGCGGTACCTGTGCCCTGCTGGGCCTGAACAAGGGTTACTTGCTGAAGGGCAAGCACCACAAATGCAATAGAAATTATTTGTCCTCTTCTCATAATGCGTGATAAAAAAATATAGTATATATAACCAACCTGTTCTTCACCTATATTTAAGATATTTCAGTTAAATCAAAGTTTCACAAGGTTAATAAAGAATACATCATTCCCTGATCTCAAATTCGTGCGAGAAAATGTTTCCGGATTTACCTGCACGATTTACTTCAGAAATGGAGAACCATCATTTTGTTTTTTGATCTGCTCTGCCTGTACCCTGGTAAGTTGCGTTGGCTTTCCCATAGAAAGGTAGGTGGAATACGCATCGTTGCTGATAGCCTACTTTATACACCTGCAGCGCATATATA